>NZ_CDXDOR010000014.1:12458-51412 GCF_978021225.1 Frankia sp. CeTa3Moorea
TTCAGCGCCGCGCTGGACCGGATCGGCCTCGGCGCGGCCGGCGCGCCGGCATCCGGCGGGACCGAGGGTAACGAGCCCTCGTCCGAGGGATGGCATCCACCCGGCCCCGCCGGGGATCTTCTGGTGAGCAGCGCGGGAGTATGCGCCCGGGCAGGTGAGGCGATGTATCCCCAGGCCGCGGCGATCCTGGCATCGCGAGGGCTCGACCCGTCCGGCTTCCGGGCAAGGTTGCTGACAGCGGACCTGGTCCAGGCCAGCGATCTGGTGCTGTGCGCAACCCGCGCACACCGCTCGACGGTGGTGGGCCTTGTGCCGCGGGCCATGCGCCGTACCTTCACCCTGCGCGAGTTCGGACGGTTGACCTCCGGAGTCCGCCCCGCCGACATCCCCCCGGGCGGGGCACGGGTGGCCGGGGAGTACCTCGCCGCCACGGCCTGGCGGATCCGGGCCGCCGGCCGCGCGCTACCGGCCACCCTCGACGACCTGGCCGACCCCCTCGACGGCGGTCGGGAGGCGTTCGAGAACTGCGCGCGGATGATCGAAGAGACGTTGTCACGGCCGATGGCCCTGCTAGCGGAGGCGTGTCGCGAGCCACTGGCGGCCGCGTCTACGGACCCCGCAGGCCCGGCAGGCCCCGCAGGCCCGGCAGGCCTCGTAGACCCGGCAGGCCTCGCAGACCCGGCAGGCCTCGCGGATGTCCCGGTCGACCGGACCCCGGCACCGGGATGAACATCCTGATCGGGAACCGGTGGCTGGCCGGCTTCCTCGACGAGACCCCCCTGCCCGGCCACTGCCGGATCCGCCCGGACACCTGGGTGACGCTGTTCCCCGTGGACGGTCAGTTCTTCGTCAGGGCGGGCAGCGGCCGGGCCCTCGCCGCCTACACCCGCGAGTTCGGCATCCGCGCGGTCGCCCGCAAAACGGCCAGCCGGCTGCGGGAACGCGACCGCAACCAGCGTTACTTCGGCGTGGGCCTGGGCACCCTGGTCGAAGCCGTCCCACCCGCTGGTGGGGCGGCTTCGCGGACGGGAACGACCGTCGCTTTCGTCGCCCCCTGCCACCCGGCGTGCATGGAACGCGTCGTCCTGCATCAGGACCTCGTCCGCCCGGTCGGGCCGCCCGGCCCCACCGGCGCTCCCGCTCCCGCCGACTCACTCGGCTTCGTCAGCCCCGATCCGCCACCACCGCGATCCGCGATCGTCTACCGGGCCCAGCCGGCGACCGCGTGGCCGGTCGTGGACGACACGCTCATCGGCTGGTCTCCGATGTCGGGAGCACCGGTGGATCCCGGTGCCGTCGACCGTCTCGTCGCCTGGCTCGCAACCGAGTGGACCGGGGCCCGACCCGGGGATCGCCCACTCGCCGGGGTCAGTCCGATCACGGAGAGCACCCCGCGCCATGGCCCGCCGCCCGCGTCCGGGCGACCCACCGCTGTCCTGTTCGGGTTGGGACACTATGCCAAGACGCAGATCGTCCCGCACGTCCGTGATCACCTCGACCTCGTCGGTGTGCATGAGATCGACCCCGTCCAGCTGGGCGCCCGGCGACCGGACCGATGTTCCTGGGACACCGCGGCGCTGCTCCGGGACGGGGAGCGGGCCGACGTCGTCCTCATCGCGGGCTACCACCACACGCACGCGCCGCTGGCCCGGGAGGCGCTGCGGCTCGGCTCAGTGGCCGTCGTCGAGAAGCCCGTTGTCACCACAGAGGACGATCTCGACCGGCTGGTGACACTCCTTCACGCCGGCGGGCGCCTGTTCGCCTGCTTCCAGCGACGCCACAGCCCGATGAACGCCTGGCTGCGCTCCGACCTGCGCCTAGCCGACGGCAACGAGCCGCTGATCTACAGTGCCGTGGTGTACGAGGAACCGCTTCCCCGCCGGCACTGGTACCGCTGGCCGTCCTCACGCACCCGACTGGTCAGTAACGGCTGCCACTGGATCGACCACTTCCTCTGGCTCAACGACTTCGCGCCGGTCCGCCGGAGCACGGTGGCCCGCTCCCGCACGGACACCTTCACGGTATACGTCGAGCTGGAGAACGACGCGGTCCTCTCGCTCGTGCTGACCAGTGCCGGGGGCAGCCGGCACGGTCTGCGGGAACAGTCCCAGCTGCGCGCGAACGGTGTGACGGCCACCATCGTCGACGGTTCGCAGTACACCGCGGAGGCCGGGTCCCGCATCCTGCGGCGGCGGCGAGTCAACCGGCTCGACAGCTACCCGGCCATGTACCGCGACATCTGCGAGGGCATCGTGGCCGGCGCCCCGGGCGAGGACGCAGGGCAGATCGCCGCCGTCGCCGCGCTCACGCTACGGCTGGACGCCGCAGCCGGCGGGGATGGGCCCGAACCCTGATCCCCGGGATCAGGGTTGCCAAGGACGTCACGGCTGCCAGGGACGTCACGGTCCTGGTGCCGGCGGCGCCCGGACCCCCGAATCGGACCGCCATCACGGGCCCGGTGCGACCGCCACGCCGTCGACCGCCACGCCGTCGACCGCCATCAGGAGGCCGCAAGGTCGGCCGGCACCCGGCGCCCGACCGCCCGCCGGGCTGCCGGTCCCGCCGCCGACGGACGCGTGGCCACGACGGCCTCGACCGCCGGTGCCACGATCGGGGAGACCGGGGACTGTGCCGCGCAGGTGTCGACCGGTCCCGCCACGGCGCGCGGCGCGGTCCCGGGATGGACGGCAAGCCGGCTGCCCCATTCCCGCAACCAGCCGACGACTCGTTCCCCGGCCATCGGACGTGACACGAAGTATCCCTGGACCTCGTCACACTGCCAGGCGGCGAGAGAGGCCCAGGAACGCTGCGTTTCGACCCCCTCGGCGACAATCCGTAACCGCAGCGCATGCGCCAGGGAGACCGTGGACCGCACGATCTCGGCCGCGGCCGGATCGCGGTCGAGGTCACGCAGGAAGGTCCGGTCCAGCTTCACCTCGTCGGCCGGCAGTTCGCGCAGGTACGACAGCGAACAGAACCCGGTGCCGTAGTCGTCCAGGCTGACCCGCACACCGAACCGGCGCAGCCCCGCCAGGGTTCCCTGTGCCAACTCCCGCGCCACGATGAGGGAGTCCTCGGTGACCTCGATGACGAGCGCCGAGGGCGGGAGCCGGTGCCGGGCGAGCGCGGCCCGCACCACGCCGACGAAGGCGCAATCGACGATGACCGACGCGGGGACGTTCACCGATACCGCGAGCGGGGCACCCCGGCCGTGCCAGCGCGCGCAGTCGGCCAGGGCCTGGTCAAGGACCTGCACGGTGAGCTTCGGCATCAACCCGGCGCGTTCGATCTCCGCCAGGAAGGCGTCGGGCGGCCGCACGCCGTCGACCGGATGACGCCAGCGGACGAGGGCCTCCACACCGCTGATCCGACCACTGCGCAGATCCGCCTTGGGCTGGTAACTCAGTTCGATCTGGCCGGAGTCCAGCGCATGGCGCACCTCGGCCCGCAGCAGCAGGCGGGCCCGGTTGATCGGTGGATGGTCGCGGGCGTAGACGGTCTGCCCGTGACGGCCCCCCTTCGCCAGGTACATCGCCTCCTCTGCATGACGAAAGAGCTCCAGCGCGCCACGGCCGTGCTCGGGGGCATGGGCGATCCCCACGCTCGCCTCGGGCCGCACCGGAGTTCCCGCGAGCGGAACGGGCAGTTCCAGCACCTCCCGCAACCGCCGAGCGACCTGTTCGGCCCGGGCCACGTCAGCGCCGCGCAACAGCACAGCGAACGCGTTGCCGTCCACCCGGGCGAGCAGATCCGATCCGGGCAGCGCCCCGCGCAGCCGGCGACCCACCGTGGCGAGCAGGCGGTCCCCATACTCATGCCCGAGCGCCCCGTTGACATCGCGCATCCGATCGAGATCGATGAGCAGCACCGACACGGACGTTGCGCCGCGCGCCCGGTGCTCACCGCCCGCGAGACAACGGCTGGCGACGTCGAGGAAGTACCGTCGGCCCGGCAGCCCGGTCAGCTCGTCCACCACGCCGCGCCACGGCCACGCACGGCCAACGCCTCCCCGGGGATCCCACGACCGGATGTCCGGGCCGGCTGGACCGTTCGCATCGGCCAGACCGTTCGCATCGGCCAGACCGTTCGGACCCGGCCGGACCGCCGCGGCGAGGATCGCCACCGCGATCGACAACGCCGCGGCCGCGAGCACCACGCACGACAACGCGACCGGCGACGGCACGGGCCCGCCCCAGTCGCCGATGAGACAGAGCAGTCCCAGAAACAGACCGAGCGCACCCCCCATCAGGGCGGCGACCCCCGCGACCGGCCGGACCAGCATCGACCGGGGCAGCATTGACCGGAACAGCACTGACCGGACCATCGTCGCTCCACCCGCAGCGCATCCATGACTTGGACGAGCACGCGGACCGACATCGCCGGTCCGCGTGCTCCCGGGGACAGCCGTCCCCGCCCCGACCTCGTGGCGCAACCACCGGTGGCCACCCGACGGGCGGCCCGCACCGCCGTGCCGGATCGTCGAGCCACGCCGTATCCGATCCCGCCCATTCATCGAATTCCCCCGAAGCCGATCCCGCAATGTCCTTGAGCAAGCTGCGTCCTTGAGCGAGCCGCGTCCTTGAGCGAGCCGCCGCAGCCGGTCGAGGATGGCCGCCCACGGCGCCACCACCGCCGGCATCACGCGTCTGGTTTATCCCCGCGCTATCCGAGCGTAACGTGCGCCAGGTCGCAGGGTATCCGATGCCCGACTTTCCACCGGCATCGGCTCGGCCCGTGGCCGCCGACCCCGTCGTTGGCCAACCGCCGGGGACACTAATCACCATGAAGGGCACCGGCGAAATCCAAACCGTTGCCACCCGGGACCACACCGTGTCCATTCCGGGAAATCCCCCGCCAGGGGCGGAGAGCCTACAGTAATCAGCTCCTTGCCCGGCACCTCACCAAGTTCCCCGGGCACCGGACAGGCGACGTCGAACCGAGTCGGGGCTACCACCTCAGATTCGGCGGCGCGATACGTGTAGTAACGGTCTCGCACCTCGACGGGGAGGGGATCCCCAACCTTCAACTCATCGAGACGACTAAACAGTTCTCCATATGCGGTCCGATGTCCGGAAACCACGACATTCTCCAGCTCACCGGGCATGGCGGTCCCCGTCATATGTCCGGACCCCGGCGCAGGACGCTGGCGGGGGCGCCTCCCACCATGGCCGGTGAATGATTTGGACCGAATCGTGGAGCACACCGAATCATGGAGCACGCAGTATCATCGGCGGGTCACGCCAGCATCCTGCGTCTCACTCACCGTTACATGCAGAGGCATTCCTGTTACCCTCGGTACTCATTCCGAGCCGTGGAGGCTCGTCGCCCGCCGGACCGGATGCTCTACCCGAGCGACGCAGGGGGTCCGATGAAGACCGTGGCGGTGATCGTCCACTGGGGTCCACACCGGCCGACCGTGGAGCTTGCGAGGTGGCTCGACGGCAGCCCCGTCATCGCCCAAGTCGCGGTGGTCGCGAACGACCGGTCGGACCGACCCGACCACCTGCCGGCCTCGGTCGCCTGGATCCTGCCGCCCCGCGACCTCGGTCTCGGCGGAGGCTTCCGGCTCGCCAGCCACGGCTACCCCGCCGCGCAGGCCTATCTCCTGATCGGCAACCACGTCAGGATCCCGGACCCGGCGCTGCGCGCCTGCCTGGATCTGCTGGCCGGGACGAATATCGGCGTGGTCGCGCCCACCCTGGTCGACGACGACGGTCGGCGCTCGGGCCCGGCGCGGCTGAGCCCGGTCCTGGCGGCACCGAAGGCCCGGCGCCCCCCCGGCGACCGACCCCTGGAGGCCGACTGGGTCGCAGGCACGATCATGTTCGTCAAGGCGGACTGCCTGCGGCGGATCCCCCTGGACGGCCGTTACTACCTCGGGTTCGAGGATGTCGACTTCTGTTACCGCGTCCGGGAAGCCGGATGGAGCGTCGTGGTCAGTCCGCACCGTGCACGGCGCATCGGGAGCACGACCGTCCCCCGGCGTGGCGACGCCTATTACGGGGTGCGCAACCGGCTCTGGTTCGCCCGGATCCGCGGATGGCGGGCCCGGGCCGCCTTGATCGCCCTGGCGACGGCGGTCGTCGTGCTACCCCGCGCCGTCGCCCTGGACATGCTCCTCAGGCACGGTACCCGAACCTCGGCCCTCGTCCTCCACGGCCTGCTGGACGGTCTCTCGATGCTTCCCCCCCCGGGAGAGGCACGTGACGACGAGCCGCGCGCCGCTCACTGGACAAGCTGGCCGTAGCCGGGCCGGCCACCAGGCGCGGACCGTTGCCGCATCACGGCAACGCCGGGGGCGCCGGTCCGGCGCGTCGCCTGTGGCGCCGCGAGGAACAGCGCCTGCCAGGCGAACATGTTCGGCCACCGGTCCAGCACGCGGCGATCCCACCGCCGCACCAGGTCCCCGGGGAGCAGCTCACGGGTGCGCCACCACGGCAGACCACCGGTGGTGGCGGTGGCGACGATGCGCAGTCCGTTGTCCTCCAACAGCCGCCGTGCCGAGTCGACGGTGTAGAACCGCAGGTGGGTAGCGTCCATGAGACCGGTCTCGGTGTACTCGAACCGACCCCGCAGGAACAGCGCGCGCTGCCGGTAGTGCAGCACGTTCGGCAGCGCTACCAGGACCCGGCCACCGGGTGCCAGCGCCCGCCGGGCCTCGACGAGCAACGGCACCGGATCCGCCAGGTGCTCGAGGATGTGGGAAAGCAGCACGAGCTGGTGACTCCCGTCGGGGACGAAGGGCAGCCCGGCGCTCAGATCGGCAAGTTCGACGTGGTCGCACTCGGCCGCGGCGGCGGCCCGCTCGGACGGATCAATCGTCACCCCCGTCACCCGCCAGCCCCGGGCCCGCAGCAGCCGCGCGTTGTCCCCGGCTCCGCACCCACAGTCCAGCGCCTTACCCGCCGGTATGTCGATCAGATCGAGGAGAGGCGGGTTACCACCGTTGCGGTACCGCAGATCGGCTTCCATACACGACCCCTTGTCGCCATCATCGGAGAAGCTACAGGCAGTCAAGAGAACTCGAAACGTTACTATGACACGCTCCACAACACAGGACTAGCACCTGGAGAGACATTAAAATCACTCTCCGTGCAGATCTCGCGCCGATCCACCGCCCCGACCGCCTCCCTCACCGATCGACCTGCCCGGGTTCTGCTGCTGAGCAGTTCCCGCGGCCTCGGTGGTGGGATCGAGCGTTATCTTTCGACGGTCGAGGAGACACTGCGGGCCGGTGGGGCCGATCTCCTGCGGGTCGACATGCTGGAGCCAGGCGTCGAGCTGACCCCGGCGATCAGGGCGCGCTTCGCGTCGCGCGCGCTCGCTGCGGCGCGCCGCTTCGGCCAGGCCGACAGTGTGGTCGCCGGGCACGCCAACCTCATCCCCGTCGCGGCGGCAGCCGTCCGACTGTCCCGGGCCCGCCTCGGCCCGGTGCTGCTCTACGGCACCGACATCTGGGGCATGCGCCGCACCGACCGCGCGATCCTGCGCGCCGACCCGCTCCTGCGCCCGGTCACGATCAGTTCCTACAGCGCCGGCGCGCTGTCGACGCTGGGGCTGGCGCCCATCCTCCGGCCGGGCATCTCACCGACGTGGCGGGCGACCCTGCTGGCCGAGGCGAGCCGCCGCCGGCCGTTGTCTCCCGTACCGACCATGCTGAGCGTGTTCCGGCTCAGTGACTGGGTGGGCAAGGGTGCGGGGGTCCTGCTGGAGGCCGTGGAGTCCGTCCGGGCCACTCTCGGCCCGGTCCGGCTGGTGTTCGCCGGGCAGGGCCCGGCACCCGGGGCCCTGCACGAGCTGGTGTCCACGCACCCCGACACCGAGCTGCACGAGTCCCCGGCCGACGACGCGTTGGCACGTCTCTACGCCACCGCCGACCTGTTCGCGCTGTGCACCCGCACCCGCTCGCGCGGGCCACGGATCAGCGGCGAGGGCTACGGCATCGTGCTGCTCGAGGCGCAGCTCGCCGGGTGCGCGGTGATCGGACCCGCCTCAGGCGGTAGCCACGACGCCTACCAGGACGGCGTGACCGGGCAGACGCCGATGGACGAGTCGGCGCAGGCGCTGGCGGACGTCCTGCACGGCATGCTCGCCGACCGAGCGCGACTGGCCCGCGTCGGCCGGCGCGCCGCGGAGTGGGCCGAGGCCGCCACCCGGCCCGACGACTACCTCCGCACGGTTTTCACCGCCCTGACCGGACGGCTACCGAGCAGCGAGGGCCGGGACATCCCGGTCCAGCCCACGGGTGCCGGAACCCGGCGGGGGGCGACACGGGTCAATACTCCCACCGGATCGGCGTGACTCCCGGATCCGGATCACGACGAGAGCGTCCATCCCCGGGCCTGAAGGATCCGGACGGTCATGGAGGAACCCGCCTGATCATGAAAAATGCATCGAACGGATCGGACTGATCCTCACGCGACGCGACACACAGGTCAGTAAACCCCGATACCGAACCCGATACGAATATCAAATATCGACCAGAGGCAACCATAACACTATCGGCAGTCAACAGCCGGAAATGGTTGCCGGCCGCTCCTACTCCAGGTAGTCGCGCAGCTTCTGCGACCGGGAGGGATGCCGAAGCTTGGACAGCGTCTTCGACTCGATCTGGCGGATGCGCTCCCGGGTGACCCCAAACTCGCGCCCGACCTCCTCCAACGTACGCGGGTGCCCGTCAGTGAGCCCGAAGCGCAGCTGGATGACCTTCTTCTCCCGGTCGGACAGGGTGTGCAGGACCGAGTCGAGCTGCTCCTGAAGCAGGATGAAGCTAGCCGCGTCGACCGGGACGACGGCGTCGCAGTCCTCGATGAAGTCCCCGAGGTGGGAGTCCTCCTCCTCACCGATGGGGGTCTCCAGCGACACCGGCTCCTGTGAGACCTTGAGGATCTCACGCACCTTGTCCGGAGTGAGATCCATCTCCTTGGCGATCTCCTCCGGGCTCGGCTCCCGGCCGAGGTCCTGCAGGAGCTGCCGCTGGATGCGGATCAGCTTGTTGATGGTCTCGACCATGTGCACCGGGATGCGGATGGTGCGTGCCTGGTCGGCGATGGCCCGCGTGATCGCCTGCCGGATCCACCAGGTGGCATAGGTCGAGAACTTGTAGCCCTTGGTGTAGTCGAACTTCTCGACCGCCCGGATCAGGCCGAGGTTGCCCTCCTGGATGAGGTCCAGGAACAGCATGCCGCGCCCGACGTACCGCTTGGCGATCGAGACGACGAGACGCAGGTTCGCCTCAACCAGCTTGCGCTTGGCGATCTGCCCGTCGCGTTCGATGGCCTCGAGGTCCCGCCGCATCTGCGGGGAAGTTTTCTTGGTGGCCACCGCCAGCTTCTCGGAGGCGAACAGCCCCGCCTCGATCCGCTTGGCGAGATCGACCTCCTCCTCGGCGGTGAGCAGGGGGACCTTGCCGATCTCCTTGAGGTACATGCGCACCGGGTCGGAGGTCGGCGCCTTGAGGGCGAGCTCCTCCTCCTCGCGGCGACGGCGGGCCAGCAGATCCGCCTCGTCGGGGCTCTCACCTCCCGCCTCGAGTACCTCGATGCCCTCGTCGTTCAGCACCTGCAGCACCGTCTCGGCCTGCTCCGGGGGCAGCTCCGCGGCCTGGATGGCGACCGTGACATCCTCGGTGGTGAGGAACCCGATCTCCTTGCCCCGGGTGATGAGGTCCTTGACCTCGTCCACCTGGGCTTCGCGGGGTAGGACGGTAGGACTCATGGGCGGAATCTCGTCACTTCCTTCTCGGGATCGACCCAGGTTACGCGGCACCTACGCCCCGCTCCCGGAGTTGATGCTTGTGCTGCTCCAAAGCAATCAGCTCCCCGAATGCACGGCGGAGGGCCTCGGCGTCGGTCACCCCGTTGAGCCGCTGCACACGCGACTTCAGGTCCGTGATCCGACGGGTCACATGCAACTCCTGTACCCGCGACATCTGTTCGTCGACATAACGATCATCCACATCGTGGTCACACAGCACCCTCTCCACTGCGAGGGCAGTAACGAAGCGTCGCAGCTCCTCCTCCGGAGCCGCCGCGGTCAGCTCGGTCACCCAGGTGGTGACCTCACCGGACCTCGCCAGCCCCGCGCACACCCCACCGGCCTCGGCGATGAGGTCACGGACAGCACGGTGCGCGGGAACAGTGAACATCTCCGGAGCCAGCGTGTCGAACATCGGGCCCGCAAGCCCGGGATACTGAACGGCCAGCTTGAGCGCCTCACGCTCCACGATGGCCGCCGCGTCATCGGCCCCCGCCCCGCGCCGGCGCATCGGCGCGGAACGGGCACCAGCCCGCTCGCCCCCCTGCCGCGACCGGTGCTCGGCCACCCGGCCCACCACGAACCGCTCGTCGAGGAAACCCAGCCAGCGGTCCAGGTTCACCGCGTACCGGTGCCGCAACGCGGCGTCCTTGAGCCGGTTGACCAGCGGCGCGGCGGCGTCCAAGGCGGCGAGCCGGCCCTCGGTGGTGTTGAGGTCGTAGCGGTCGAGCACCCCGCGGATTGCGAACTCGACCAGCGGCACCCGGCTGGCCACCAGATCCCGCACGGCGCCGTCGCCACCGCTCATCCACAGCTCGCAGGGGTCGCGGCCGGAGGATTCCACCGCCACGAAGGTCTGGGTGGCGAAACGCTCCTCGTGCTCGAAGGCGCGTAGCGCCGCCTTCTGCCCGGCCGCGTCGCCGTCGAACGTGAAAATCACCTCACCGCGACGCTCGTCGGAGTCCATGAGCAGCCGGCGGACCACCGCGACGTGCTCGGAGCCGAAGGCGGTGCCACAGGTCGCCACGGCCGTGGTGACCCCGGCGAGATGGCAGGCCATGACGTCGGTATAACCTTCGACCACCACGACCTGGTACCGCCGGGCGATGTCACGGCGGGCGAGGTCGGCGCCGTAGAGCAGGTTCGCCTTCTTGAACAACGGCGTGTCCGGCGTGTTGAGGTACTTCGGCCCGGCGTTCGAGGCGTCCTCCTCGGCGAGGCGCCGCCCACCGAAGCCGACCACCTCACCGGCGAGATCCTTGATCGGCCACATCAGCCGATGATGGAAACGGTCGATCAGGCCCCCGCGGGCGCCCTGTTTGGCCAGCCCCCCGAGCACCAGCTCCTCGCCGGTGAAGCGCCGGGCGAGCAGATGCCGGGTGAGGGTGTCCCAGCCGGTCGGGGCGTAGCCGACCTCGAAGCGCGCCGCCGCGGTAAGATCGAATCCCCGCGCGGCGAGGAAGTCCCAGCCGGCGCGCGCGGAGGCCTGCGACCCTAGCTGCTCGGCGTAAAACTCGGCGGCCACCCGGTGCGCCTCCAGCAGCCGCTGCCGCTGGCTGGACACCGTACGGCCGGTGGTTCCACCGCCCTCGTAGGCCAGCGTCACCCCGGCCCGGCGCGCCAGGCGTTCCGCCGCCTCCCGGAAGGTCAGCCCGTCGATCTCCCGCACGAAGGAGTAGACGTCGCCACCCTGCTGGCATCCGAAACAGTGGAACAGGCCGGTTGCCGCATTGACGTAGAAGGAGGGTGACTTCTCGTCATGGAACGGGCACAGCCCGACGAGCTCGTTACGCCCCGCCGGACGCAGCTGTACGTGCTCGGCCACGACGTCCGCAATCGGCGAGCGCTCCCGGACCAGGGCGACGTCGGCGTCACGGATTCGTCCCCCCACCCGTCCCTCCCAAGTCCGCGTCGAGACTCTGCGGGTACCCGAACGAGAGGTAGCTCGCCCGGGGCAGAGCGCCCGTCAATATGTTTGCCACGTCCATTCCCGCCGGATCGATGCTAGGAACACCACCCGCCGGCCCACCCGCCCTGTCGACGAGTGACGCGGCGCCCTCACATCGGTCCTACCGCTGCGATGGTACGTGTCGTAAGCACGACAGTACCGATCATGCCACGTGAATGTTGGGGACAGTGGCCGTGACGTGCGTGCCGAGCTGCGACGTCGGGCCGCGGGCCGCGCACCGGCTCACTCCCCCAGCCGAGGGAGCGGGCGTCCCCCCGAACGGGGGAACACCCGAAACACCGTCGGGTCATCGGGCCAGCGGCGGACGCCCACCGGACCCACCACACACAGATCCGGCACGCACGGATCCGGCACGCACCGGACCCCCGCACACCGGACTCGTGGCTCACAGGACCCACGGCGCCGGTCGTCCACACAGCAGCGCATGCCGCCGCTCGGCGCTGGCGTCGGTCAGACGCGCCACCTGGTCGATGACGACCCGTAGCCGTGCCGCATCGTCGGCGGCCATGCGGTAGGCCGCGCGCAACGACGGCTCGAGCACGTCCGGCGCGCCCCGGGAGAGCATCGCCACGAGCTCCGCGACCACCTCCCGCTGCCGGGACTGCCGGGCGCGGGCACCCGGCCGCTCCATCACATACCAGGCGGTGACCCCCTTGAGCGCCGTGCACTCGGCCACGGTGTCCGGATCCACCACCAGATCCGCGCCATAGCGCCGCAGCGGACCGTCGGGATGGCATGCCCGGGTAGCACGGACCGCGCTGTGCGCGAACCGGGCGATGAGCTCGCTGGTCATCGCCCGCAGGGCGGCCTGGCCCCGGGCCGAGGTGATCTCGGAGCGGACCCACCAGGGCTGGCACCGCAGGGTGCCCAGGGCGGCCGCCACCGCCTCGGCGGACGGCCCCGGGTAGCGGACGGCGGTCGCGGCGGCGAGCTCCGCCCGGCGGCCGGAATCGTCGAGGGCGGCTAGATCGATGTGTCCGGCGACGACCCCGTCCTCGAGGTCGTGCACCGAATAGGCCACGTCGTCCGCCCAGTCCATGATCTGCGTCTCGATACAGCGCCGGCCGGCCGGTGCGCCCTCCCGGACCCAGCGGAGCACGGACAGGTCGTCGGCGTAGGCGCCGAACTTCGCGCTGTCCGCCCGGGGCCCAGGGCGGCGCGGCCACGGGTACTTCGTCGCTGCGTCCAGGGTCGCCCGGGTAAGGTTCAGGCCCGCGCTGCGACCGCCACGGTCGACGATCTTGACTTCGAGCCTGGTCAGCTCGCGCAGGCTCTGGGCGTTGCCCTCGAAGCCACCGCAGGCGGCTGCGGCCTCGTCAAGCGCCAGCTCGCCGTTATGCCCGAAAGGGGGATGACCCAGATCATGCGCGAGGCACGCCGCCTCGACCAGGTCGGGGTCCGCTCCCAGCTCCTCGGCGAGCTCCCGGCCCACCTGGGCGGTCTCCAGGGAGTGGGTCAGCCGGGTACGCGGGAAGTCGTCGTCGAGCGGGCCCACGACCTGGGTTTTTCCCGCCAGCCTGCGCAGCGCGCTGGAGTGCAGCACCCGGGCTCGGTCCCGGGCGAAGGGACGGCGCTGGGCCGGTGTGGCCTTCGGGCGTTCCACGACCCGACGGGCCGCGTCCAAGGTGTCATACCACTCACTGACCACGAGCTTGAGAGTATCGGCGCGATTCTGCGACCTCCGTCGAGCTCAGCGGCGATACTTTGTGCGCACCCTTCCCCGAATCGGCCCGGAGGCCCGCCGTGGACAAGATCATTAGATATGGGGCGATCGCGTTCCTCATCTTCTTCGTGGTGACCGCGCCCAACAGCGCGGCCAGTATCATCGACCGCGTCTTCGACTGGCTGCAGTCCATCGGTAACGGGGTGTCCCAGTTCATAACCGATACCGCTCTGTAATGGCTACCCGGCCACTCTTGATGTCTGGGACACTGCGGGCGTGGTGAGACTCCAGCTTCCGGACCCGGCTCAGCGCGACACCAAGTACCTCGCGTCCCAGGAACGCCTGGTGATGATGGTGCGGTCACACTGGGCGGTCCTGCTACCCGTCTTCCTGCAGACCATCGGGGCCGTACTGCTCGCGCTCGTGGCGAACATCCTGCTCGCCTCGCAGGACGTTGACGCCGGCATCATCACCACGCTGCTGTGGTACTTCGCCCTCTTCATGATCTTGAGGATGCTGTGGGGGGTCGTCGACTGGCAGTTCGAGCACCTTATGATCACTGACAAGCGGCTACTGAAGGTGTCCGGGATCTTCTTCCGCAAGGTCCAGACGATGCCACTGTCCAAGATCACGGATCTCACGTACAACCGGGACCCGCTTGGCCGGTTGCTCGGGTACGGCGAGTTCGTCGTGGAGTCCGCCGGCCAGGACCAGGCACTTTCCAAGATCAAGTTTCTGCCACGCCCGGACCGGCTCTACCTCACCCTGGTCGACATGACCTTCGGTGGAGCACCCGCCCCAGCCGGAGACGACTGAGGGACGGCCCGCGGGACCGGGCCCGACGGGTTGGCGCAGGCCCGACCGGGTGCCCTGACCGGGTGCCCTGACCGGGTGCGAGGTACCCGTCGCCGGACGTCCCCACCGATCCTGCTCATGCTCACGCCTGGTCAGGCATGCGACAACGACGAAGGCGGGACCGGGGGATCTCCCCCGGTCCCGCCGGATGTCCCAGCCTTGTGCCTTCCCCCGCCCGCCGGCCGGCCGCTGGCCCTGGACGGGTCAGCGCAGCAGGCCGCGGGCAGCCTCGACGATGTGCTTCGCGGAGATGCCGGCCGCGTCCAGGAGCTCCTGCGACGTCCCGGAACCCGGCAGCGACCGCACCGCGAGATGGCGGACCGACAGCGGCACGCTGCCGTCGCTGAGCGCTTCCAGCACCGCGCTGGCCAGTCCGCCCTCCGGGTAGTGATCCTCGGTGACGACGATGCGCCCGCCGGTGGCCCGGGCGGCGTCGGCGAGCGTCGCCGCGTCGACCGGCTTCACGGAATACAGGTCGACCACGCGGGCCGCGATCCCCTCGGCCGCGAGCGTGCCCGCCGCGGCCAGCGACTCGTGCAGGGTGACACCGGCACCGATGAGCGTGACGGTGTCGGCGTCCGATCGGCGGAGCACCTTGGAACCACCGGGGGCAAACGGCTCGTCCGGGCCATAGAGCACGGGGTAGGCGCCACGGGTGGTGCGCAGGTAGCTGACCCCGGGCAGATCCGTCATCGCCTCGACGAGCTTCGCGGCGGACGTCGCGTCGCTCGGGTAGAGCACCGTCGAGCCGCCGACCGCCCGCATCATGGCGAGGTCCTCGAGCGCCATCTGCGACGGCCCGTCGGCGCCGATCTCGACTCCCGCGTGGCTGCCGGACAGCCGGATGTCGGCCTGGGAGATCGCCGCCATCCGGATGAAGTCGTAGGCCCGGGAGAAGAACGCCGCGAACGTGGAGGCGAAGGGCACGTAGCCACGCACCGACAGCCCGACCGCCGCCGCGACGAGCTGCTGCTCGGCGATGAAGATCTCGAAGAAGCGGTCCGGATAGATCTTGGCGAAGTCCTCGGAGTAGGTCGAGTTGCTGACCTCCGCGTCGAGCGCCACCACGTCGGTGCGGGCTCCGAGCGCGGCGAGCGCCTGGCCGTAGGCGCGCCGAGTCGCCACCTTGGCGCCGAGATCGTAGGTGGGCAGCGTGATGGCGGGCCGCTCGACCGGCACCGGTCGGGGAAGGTCCGCGGGCGGCACCGGACCGCGAACCCGCAGGTCACGCAGGCCGCCGAGCTCGGCGATGGCGCGGTCGGCCATGTCGGCGGGGAACGGCTTGCCATGCCAGCCCTCGACGTCCGCGGCCTCGGAGAAGCCCTCGCCCTTGCGGGTGCGGGCGAGGATGACGGTCGGCCGGGTGACGTCCTCGGCGTCGGCGAGCACCGCGTCGATCGCGGCGATGTCGTGGCCGTCGACGACGACCGCGCGGGCGCCGAAGGACTCCACCCGCCTGGCGTAGGTGTCGAGGTCCCAGCCGAGCTCGGTCGGGCCGCGCTGGCCGAGCCGGTTGACGTCGACGATCGCGATGAGGTTGGAGAGGTTGTAGTAGGAGGCCTTGTCCAGTGCCTCCCAGACCGAGCCCTCCGCCATCTCGCTGTCACCGCAGATCACCCAGACTCGGTAGGGCACCTTGTCCAGGTACTTACCGGCGAGCGCGACGCCCACGCCGTCGGGCAGGCCCTGCCCGAGCGACCCGGTCGCGACGTCGACCCACGGCAGGACAGGCGTCGGGTGACCCTGGAGCCGCTCGCCGAAACGGCGGTAACCATTGATCAACTCGTCGTCACCGACGACCCCGACCGCCTTGAAGATGGAGTAGATCAGCGGGGAGGCGTGCCCCTTCGAAAAGATCAGATGATCGTTCGCCGGGTCCGCCGGGTTGTCCCAGTCGTATCGAAGGTGGCGCGCGACGAGAACCGCCAGCACGTCCGCGGCCGACATCGACGAGGTGGGATGCCCGGAACCCGCCGAGGTGCTGCTGCGCACCGAGTCGACCCGCAGCTGCTGCGCGAGTTCCCGAACCGTCTCCAGATCGGCCGTCCCGACCGTGCTCTCGGATACGGGAGTTGCCACACCAGTCTCCTTACAGTGTCGTTCCACACCCGGAAGGTAATCTCCGGAGGGTTCTCTCGCGCCTCGGGCAGCCGACTCCGCCGCTTTGCCTCACTACCACGTGTCGCACTACCCCCTCACCCGGCGATCCGAACCGTATCAGCGGCGGCCGACGGCAAAGAGGGCCGAAGCGGGCCTTGATATGTCAGAGGCGTCACGGGTTCGTATCCGCTGCTGCTGACGAGCGTCGACCCGGTGTCAGACGGCCCGGTGTCAGACGGCCCGGGTGGTCGCCGAAGGTGGTGATGCCTGGCGGAAGAGCTGGTACCACCGGTAACCAATCCCCTCGCGGATGATGTACCGGACCTGCGTGCCGAAGCCGTGGACGGCCGGCCCCCGGTCGGCCGGGGAGGTGACGGCGTCGACACCGAGGTCACGGGCCATCGTCCGGGAACGCAGGCTGTGCCAGGGATCGGTGACCAGCACGGCGGTGTGCCAGTGCCGCGAGTTCATCAACCCGGCTACGGCGGTCAGCGACCCGAGCGTGTTCGAACCCTCGGGGAGGACGAGCACCCGGCTCGGGGGGATACCCCGCTGCCGCAGATAGGTCGCGCTGGCCTCGCCCTCGGTGTAACGGTCGCCCGGCTGCTTCCCACCGACCGTGATCACCTGAGGGGCGACTCCCTCCCGGTAGAGCTCCAGCACGTGGTCGAGACGAGCGGCGAGGACCGCCGAGGGACGCCCGTCGTACTGCGAGGCACCGAGCACCACGAGGACGTCGGACCGGGGCCGATGATCCTCCCTGCCCACCCACCAGACCTGCAGAAACGTCACCACGGCGAGAACCATGATGCCGAGGAGGACAGCCGCCACCGCCCGCATCATCCAACGCCACCATGGCACGCGGTGCCAGATCGCGCGAAACGGGTTGACGATGAGACGAGGACGGGACAGGCCCACGCGAACGAACAGTAGCGTCCCTATGGGCACACGACCGACATCACAGGGCAACTGCCCCGTTCATCCGCCCAGCCCCGATCGGGATTCCAGCCCGGAAAGGGCAGGGAACGGGCCGGGCGGAAACTCACCCGACCACCGACCGGCCGAGAACCGCGGCACGCCCGGCCTCCAGCCGGGCCACCGGCACCCGGAACGGCGAACAGGAAACGTAGTCGAGCTCGAGTTCGGCGAAGAAGTGCACGGAATCGGGATCGCCGCCGTGCTCGCCACAGACGCCGAGGCCGAGATCGGGCCAGGCGCCCCGCCCGGCCCGGACCGCCGTCCTCATCAGGGCGCCCACCCCGTCGCGGTCCACCGACGCGAACGGCGACCCGGCCAGGATGCCGAGGTCGAGATAGCGCGGCAGCAACGATGCCTCGACGTCATCCCGGGAGAAACCCCAGAGCAGCTGGGTGAGGTCGTTGGTGCCGAACGAGAAGAACTCGGCGCGGCGGGCGATCTGGTCCGCGGTGAGCGCCGCCCGCGGAACCTCGATCATCGTGCCGATCGGCAGGTCGATCTCTAGGCCGCTCTCGGCGCCGACCTCGGCCAGTACCCCGCGCACCCGGTCCCGGACGGCATCCAGCTCCGCCGCGGTGGAGATGAACGGAATCATGATCTCGGGACGGGGATCACCGCCCACGCGGCGGCAGCGCACCAGCGCCTCGGCGATCGCCCGCGCCTGCAGTTCCACCAGCCCCGGGACGGTGAGAGCGAGTCGGACGCCGCGGCGACCCAGCATCGGGTTGGTCTCGTGCATGCCCCGCAGGACCGCCAGCCTCGCCCGGTCGGCGTCGTCGACCGGGCTTCCGGCGGCGTCCGCGGCGGCGATCGACACGGACAGCTCGGTGAGGTCCGGGAGGAACTCGTGCAACGGCGGATCGAGCAGCCGGACCGTGACGGGCAGACCGTCCATCGCGGTGAAGATCTCGACGAAATCCTCCCGTTGCGGGGGAAGCAGCCGGCTGAGCGCCTCGGTCCGCTCGGCCGGCGTTCCCGCGAGGATCATCTGCTCGACCAGGGCACGACGGTCCCCGAGGAACATGTGCTCGGTGCGGCACAGCCCGATACCCGCGGCGCCGAACCGGCGGGCCCGCGCGGCGTCCGGCCCGGTGTCGGCATTCGCGCGGACCCGCAGCCGGCGGGACCGGTCGGCGTGCCGCATCAGCCGATCCACGGCGGCGACCAGGTCCCCGCCCGGCCGGGGATGGTCGAGGCGGCCGGAATGGCCGGCATGGTCGGGATGGCCGGCATGGTCGGGATGGCCGGCCTCGAAGTACTCGACGACCGGTGACGGGACGAGCGGTACGGGACCGGGGTATACCGCGCCGGTGGTCCCGTCGATGGAGAGGATGTCCCCCTCCCGCACGACCACGCCCCGCCCGGTGGTGAGGCGGCGACCGGCGGGATCGACCTCGATCTCCTCGGCCCCGCACACGCAGGTCCGGCCCAATCCTCTGGCGACGACGGCGGCATGCGACGTCCGGCCGCCCCGGGAGGTCAGGATTCCGCGCGCCGCGAGCATGCCCGCGAGGTCGTCGGGGTTCGTCTCGCGGCGGACGAGGATGACCGGTCGGCCCTCGGCCGCCACCCGCACCGCCTCGGCGGCGTCGAAGACGGCCTCCCCCACCGCCGCCCCAGGCGCGGCGTTCACTCCCGTCGCGATCGGGGCGGGGCGGGCCGTGTCGTCGAAGCGCGGGAACATCAGGGTGGCGAGCTGGTCGCCGCTCACCCGGCACAGCGCCTCGTCATCGTCGATGACACCGCGTTCGGCGAGCGTAGCGGCGATCCGGAAGGCCGCCGCGGCAGTGCGTTTGCCGACGCGGGTCTGCAGGATCCACAACCTGCCATGTTCGATCGTGAACTCGATGTCGCACAGGTCCCGGTAGTGCTTCTCCAAGCGCGTCATGATCTCGCGCAGTTCGGTGAAGGATGCCGGGTCGATCCGCTCCAGCTCGGCGAGGGGAACCGGGTTACGGATCCCGGCCACCACATCCTCGCCCTGGGCATTGGGCAGATAGTCTCCGTACACGCCGGGTTCCCCGTTGCCCGGGTCCCGGGTGAAGGCCACCCCGGTGCCCGAGTCCGTTCCGAGGTTGCCGAACACCATCGCGACGACGCTCACTGCCGTCCCGAGATCGTCCGGAATGCGCTCGGTACGGCGGTACAGCCGGGCCCGCGGCCCGTTCCAGGAGTCGAACACCGCTCGGATCGCGAGATCCAGCTGCTCGCGGGGATCCTGGGGGAAGGGACGGCCGGTGCGCTCGAGCACGATCCGCTGGTAGGTCGCGACGAGCGCCCGCAGGTCGTTCTCGTCGAGGTCGAGGTCGCTGCTGGTGCCCTTGGCCCGCTTCGCCGCCTCGAGAGCCGCGTCGAACGACGGCTCGCCGACGCCGAGGACGGTCCGGCCGAACATGGCCAGCAGCCGGCGGTAGGAGTCCCAGGCGAACCGCGGCGAACCCGACTGCTCGGCCAGGCCCAAGACGGCCTGGTCGGTCAGGCCGATGTTCAGGATGGTGTCCATCATCCCGGGCATGGAGAACTTCGCGCCGGAACGCACCGACACCAGCAGCGGATCGTCGGCCTGGCCGAGCCGCCGTCCCCGGGCGGTCTCCAGAGCGGCAAGATGATGATCGATCTCCACCCGTAGCCCGACCGGTTCGCCACCGGCAAGGTACTCCCGGCACGCCTGGGTGCTGATGGTGAACCCGGGCGGGACGGGCAGGCCGAGATTCGTCATCTCGGCGAGGTTCGCGCCCTTACCGCCGAGAAGATCCTTCATATCCTTGTTGCCCTGGTGGAAGCCATACACGTAGCGCGCCATGGTCGTCCCTTCCGCCCCGGAGTGATACCCAGACGCTAACCCGTGGTAACGGTATGCGCAGCCAGAATGCCCATGATTAGTAACCGGAAGCGGGCAGCGAGCCGAGAGCCTCCCAGTCGAGAGCTCCGGCCGTCAGGTCCCGGATCCAGGCCAGCAGACCGAGCCGCGCCGCCCGCACCGCCGGGTCGTCGGCCATCACCATCACCGCGTCGAAGAACGCGTCGACGGCGGCCGGCAGGTCTCCGGCTGCGGCGACCAGCTCATCAAGGGAGATCACTCCGGCCGGCGTCTCCGCGGTGACAGCCGAATCGGCGCCGGAGGGCGCGAGCCGCTGGGCGAGGGCTGTCACGACCTCCAGCAGGTCGATCTCGGCGGGTTCGGTGAGGCGCTGCGCGTCGAGCACCGCCGGGGTCCCGGCCGGCACGATCCGGCGGACCCGCTGCAACGCGGCGGCCAGGGCGGCGAAGCCGGCGGCGGGTGCGGACTCCCCCTGGACGAGCTGCCGCAGTGTCACCAAGGTGGCGGCCGCGCGGGCCGGCGTGCCGGTGAGCGGCCCGACTGCGCCGACCAGGCGGTGGTCCACCCCGGCGTCGAGTAGTTGCTGGACGTAGCGGCCACGGACGAACGCCCCGGCGGCCCCGAGCGCCTCGGCGGGCACCGGCACCGGGGTAAGCCGGGCAGCACGGGCCAGCGCGCCGGTGACGGTGAGGCCGGCGAGCTCGGGCCGGCTGCCCAGGATCGCGGCGACCCCGAGCGCGGCCCGGCGCAACCCGAACGGATCCGAACTCCCCGTGGGAGCCGCGTCGAGCGCGAACAGCCCGACAAGCAGATCGAGCCGGTCGGCGAGGGCCAGCAGGCCACCGGGGGCGGTAGCGGGCAGCTGATCACCGGCCCGGCGAGGCAGCTCCATCTCAAAGAGGGCGACGGCGACCGCCTCGGGCTCACCGGCCCGGCGGGCATACTCCCGCGCCATCGTGCCGGCGAGGCTCGACAGCTCGATGACCATCTGGGTAGCCAGATCGAACTTGGCGAGCGCGGCCGCCCGGTCCAGGGTGGCCCGGTCGTCCTCACCGAGGCCGATCTCCTCGGCGAGGTCACGCGCCAGCGCCGCGATGCGGTCGGCCCGGTCCGCGACGGAGCCGAGCCGCTGCTCGAACGTCAGCTTCGCGAGCTCCGCCCGGAACGTCTCGGGCGGCACCGTGACGTCGGCGTCGTAGAAGAACGCAGCGTCGGTGAACCGGGCCCGGATGACGTCCTCGTTACCGGCGCGGACCAGCGCCTGGTCGACCTCGCCATCGGCGACGGCGACGAACGACGGCAGCAGCCGCCCGGCGGCGTCACGCACCGGCAGGTAGCGCTGGTGCTTGCGCATGACGGTGGTGAGGATCTCCGCCGGCAGGTCCAGAAAGCGTTCCTCGAAGGACCCGAGGATCGGGCGCGGGAACTCGACGAGGTTCGCCACCTCGGTGAGCACGTCCGCCTCGGCGACGAGGTCGATGTGACCGCCGGAGTCCGCGGTGAGCTTGGCCGCCTCCTCGACGACGAGCTCGCGGCGAACTACCGGGTCGAGCAGGACCGAGCGGGCGGCGAGCAGTTCGGGGTAGCCGGACGCGCTCGGCACGTCGAGCGGCGGGGAGCCGGCCCGCCGGTGGCCGCGAGTGGTCCGACCGGCCGCGAGCGTCGACACCGCCACCGGCACCACGGCCTCGCCGAGCAGGGCGAGCAGCCAGCGCACCGGCCGGCTGAACGACAGGGCCGGATCGTTCCAACGCATATTGCGCTCCGCGCGCAGCCCCGCCACCAGCTCACCGAGCACCCCGGCCAGCACCCGGGCGGCGTCCCGGCCAGCCTCGGTGCGCACGAGCGCGACATGCTCGACACCGCGGTGGGTGACGACCTGGAGGCCGGCGGGATCCGCGCCCTGACCACGCGCGAACCCGACGGCGGCCTTCGTCGGCGCGCCGGCGGCGTCGTAGGCGGCCGAAACGCGCGGGCCGCGGACGACCCGCTCGACGTCCGGCTCCCGGGGCGCCACCTCGTCAACAATCGCCACGATGCGCCGGGGAGTGCCCAGCACCCGGACCGCACCGTACGTGAGGCGGGTGGCCGCTAGCCGCTCGACGAGGCCGGCGCGCACCGCCTCGATGGTCCGGGTCACCTCGGCCGCCGGGAGCTCCTCCGTCCCGATCTCGAACAGCAGGGTGGCCGGCGCCTCGATCTGGGTGGTCACCGCGGCGGGCACCGCGGCCGGTGGCGGGGAGGCCACCCCGAGGGGATGGCCAAGCTCCTCGCGGCGGTCCCGCCACAGCGCCGCGACCTCCCGCGACAGTCCGCGCATCTGCGCGAAGGAGGTGGCCCGCTCGGTGGTGGAGACCGCGCCCCGGGAATCGAGGATGTTGAAGGCGTGCGAGCACTTCAGCACGTAGGAGTGCGCGGGGACGGGCAGCCGGGCGTCGATGAGCCGGCGGGCCTCGGCGGCATAGTCGGCGTAGAGCCGGCGCACGGTGTCGATGTCGGCGTCGTCGAGGTAGTACCGGGACATCTCGTACTCGGCCTGGCCGAACACCTCGCCGTAGGAGATGCCGGGGGCGTAAGCAATCTCGCTGAAGTGGCGGACGCCCTGCAGGGCCATGAGGATGCGTTCCACGCCATAGGTGATCTCGACGCTGACGGTGTCGAGCGTCTGGCCACCGGCCTGCTGGAAGTAAGTGAACTGGGTGATCTCCAGGCCGTCGAGCCAGACCTCCCAGCCCAGACCCCAGGCACCGAGCGCGGGCGAGGCCCAGTTGTCCTCGACGAACCGGACGTCGTGGGCGGCGGTGTCGATGCCGAGCGCCGCGAGACTGCCCAGGTAGAGCTCCTGGGAGTTGCCCGGGTCCGGTTTGAGGATGACCTGGAACTGGGTGTGGGTCTGCAGCCGGTTCGGGTTGTGGCCGTAGCGGGAGTCGTCGGGACGGACCGAGGGTTCGGCGTACGCGACCCGCCACGGCTCCGGTCCGAGCACCCGCAGCACCGTGGCTGGGTTGAGCGTACCAGCGCCGACCTCGGTGTTGAACGGCTGCACGATCATGCAGCCGCGGTCGGTCCAGTAACGGGTCAGCGCCAGCAGCGCGTCCTGCATGGTCAACATCGAGCGAGCCTCGGCATTTCGCTGTCGCGGTCACGAGTGGGGCAGGACACCCCGGCTCCGGGGACCGGACACCGGCCCGCCGGCGACCGGTGTCCGGAGAGAGCGGTCAGGCGGTCAGGGAGGGGACTGTCCAAGGGACATCGACACTCCGAATCCATGATTCACAGATCCATGATCCATGATCCATAGATCTGCACATCATAGATCCACAACCCATAGATCGTAGATTCCATGATGCTGAGTCGAGGCTACCGGTACCCACCGGCAATCCCGTGGCTGGTCACGGCCGGCCGGTGCCCGGCGCACCGGCGGAGCGCGGCAGCTCGCCGGGGGCCGCGGTGCCGGCGTCCGGCGCACGGTCGGACCGATGGGTCCGCGCCGAGCCACCCGGCCCGTCCACCGACACCAGCACCTCGAAGGTGCCGGGCCCGTCGACCGCGAAGACGAGCAGCGGCGTCAGCGCGTACCGCACCTCGAAGGCGGACAACGCGCGACGCCACGCACCCGGCCCGTCCCACTCGGTGGTCATCAGCCACGAGCCGGGTTCGTCGAGCGCCTGGGCGATCCGCCCACCACGGAATCCCGGGGCCCGGGCGAGCGCGTCGAGCGCCGGGCGTGCCGCCGCGGCGAACCCCGCCCCGCCCGGGCTGGCGTCCCCGGGCACGGCGTCCCCTGGCACGACGAAGGCGATCTGGGCAACGACCGGAGCACCGGCCGTCGGCGCCGCCCAGTCGGGCACGGTGGAAGCGTCTGGTCCAGTCGGAACGTCGGGCCCGGGCATCAGACGTGGTGGGCGACGGTTCCGCCGTAGCGCCGGTCCCGTCGGGCGAAGTCCTCACAGGCGGACCACAGATCGCGCCGGTCGAAGTCCGGCCAGAGCGTCTCGACGAACGAGAACTCGGCATAGGCGGCCTGCCAGAGCAGGAAGTTGCTGAGCCGCTGTTCCCCGGAAGTCCGAATGACGAGGTCCAGATCGGGCATATCGGGCTCATCCAGGTAACGGCCGATGGTCGCCTCATCGATCCGATCGACGCGCAGCCGGCCCTCCCGCACGTCCCGGGCGATCGCCGCCGCGGCATCGGCGATCTCGGCCCGGCCGCCGTAGTTCACGCACATCACCAGGGTGAGCCGGTCGTTGTCACGGGTACGTTCCTCGGACGACTCCAGCCGCCTGATCACGTTCCCCCACAGCCGGGGACGACGGCCCGCCCAGCGAACCCGCACACCGAGCGCGTGCATGTCCTCGATGCGCCGGCCGAACACCCCGTCGGTGAAGCGCATCAGGAACGCCACCTCGTCCGGTGACCGTTTCCAGTTCTCCGTGGAGAAGGCGAACACCGACAACCATCGGACCCCGAGCTCGATCGCGCCCTCGACGCAGTCGAACAGGGCGTCCTCGCCGGCCTCGTGCCCCTTTGTCCGCGCCAGCCCGCGCCTCTTCGCCCACCGTCCGTTGCCGTCCATGACGATGCCCACATGCCGCGGGACGAGACGCGACGGCAGAACCGGAGGCCGCGCGCCGGAGGGATGGGGATGCGGATCGCGGAACCGCATCTCCACATCATTACGCAGCGCCACCGCCTACCTCCCCGTACCCGTCCGGGGCGGCTTCAAGCCGCAATCCGTCCTGCCGATCCCTGCCATCACCACATCGTCCCCCCGTCGGCGCCGGGTCGCGCCGGACGCACCCACCACCGCTTTCCGCCTCACCATGTCCGTCCTCGTCCTTCCGCCACGGCCCGTCCCGCCCGCCGCCGTCCCGCTCGCCGCCGTCCCGCTCGCCGCCGTCCCGCTCCCATGGTCCCGTTCCCCGGCGGCCGCACCCAGGCCGCCTAGCCCGCCTCGCCGGGACGACCGTCCCAGCGCACGCGCGAGACCTCCACCACGGCGCCCGGCCGCGTCACGCCCTCTCCAGATGAGGCAGCGCGCGAAGCCCACGTTCGAGATGCCACTGGAGATAGGCGGCGACGATGCCACCGGCCTCCCGCCGGGCGCGGGCGTCACTGACCAGTGCACCGTCCCAGTCACCGCGCAACAGATCCGCGAGCAGCCGCACCGCACCCGCGGACACCGACGCCGCACCGTGCGGGCGACATTGCGGGCACACTACGCCGCCGCCCGACACGGACAACGACAGGTGCAGCCCAGGCCCACCGCAGCGCGCGCAGTCGTCTAGGGCCATCCCATACCCGGACACCGCGAGCGCCCGCAGCAGGAACGCGTCGAGGACGAGCGCGGGTGGGCGCTCCCCGCCGGCGAGCGTACGCAGACCACCGACGAGCAGGAGGAACAGCCGCAGGGCGGGCTGGCGTTCCTCGCTGGTCAACCGCTCGGCGGTCTCGAGCATCACCGCGGCCGCGGTGTACCTCGGGTAGTCGACGGCGATCGTGGCGCCGTAGGGAGAGATGATGTCCGCCTGGGTGACCGTGTCCAGCGCCCGGCCGGAATGCAGCAGCAGATCGACGTACGTGCCCGGCTCCAGCCGCGACCCGAACCGCGAGGACGTTTTGCGGACACCCTTGGCGACGGCCCGCACCCGACCGGTCCGACGGGTGAGCACGGTAATGATGCGGTCGGCCTCGGCGAGGGGGGCCGTGCGCAGGACGACACCTTCGTCGCGATACACCGGCACCCGCCCATGGTTGCACGGCCCCGAGTTCATGCGGTGAAGCGAGGTCGCCCGGCAGATGGCCGGTACCGGCCGGGATGTTCTCCTGAGGAGCCCGCCGGGCATCCCGTTCCCATAGCCGGGGTAGGTACGGCAGTACAGAGCGGCATGGACGCGGTACTGACGGTGCCCCGGTGGGGCCGGCGGCGAGCCGGCTCAGAACCCCAGGCGACGCAGCTGACGCGGATCGCGCTGCCAGGCCTTGGCGACCTTGACATGTAGATCGAGGAAGACCGGGGTGCCGAGGAGCGCCTCGATCTGGGTGCGGGCGCGGGAACCGACTTCCTTGAGGCGGGATCCACTGGTCCCGATGACAATCGCCTTCTGGCTGGGCCGCTCAACGAAGACGTTCACCCGGACGTCGAGGAGAGGACGCTGCGCCGGCCTGCCCTCCCGGGGGACCATCTCCTCCACCACGACGGCGAGCGAGTGCGGCAACTCGTCGCGGACCCCCTCCAACGCGGCCTCACGGACGAGTTCGGCGACCATCACCTGTTCCGGTTCGTCGGTCAGCTCCCCACCGGGATACAGCGCAGGCCCGGCGGGCAGCCGGGCGACGAGCACGTCGGCGAGCACGTCGACCTGGTAGGAGCGCACCGCGCTGACTGGAACGATGTCACTGAACTCGCCGAGCCCGGCGATCTCGAGCAGGCGGGCGCCGATCCGATCGGGATCGGCGACCCGGTCTGTCTTGGTGAGGATGGCGACCACCGGGGTGCGCTTGGGCAGCCGGGACAGCTCCTCGGCGATGAAGCGGTCCCCCCGGCCGACCGGCTCGTCCGCGGGCATGCAGAAACCGACGACGTCAACCTCGGACAGCGTGGCCCGCACCACGTCATTGAGCCGCTGCCCGAGCAGCGTGCGCGGCCGGTGCAACCCCGGGGTGTCGACCAGGACGAGCTGGGCGTCGTCGCGGTGGACGATGCCGCGGATGGCGTGCCGAGTGGTCTGTGGTCGCCCGCTGGTGATGGCGACCTTCGTCCCTACCAGCGCGTTCGTCAGCGTCGACTTGCCGGCGTTGGGCCGTCCGACGAGGCAGGCGAAGCCGGCCCGGAACGGCACCGAGGTCGTTGTCGACACGCTAGGTGGTCACCCTGGTCCGGGCGACGCCGTCCGGGCCGGCGAGGAACACCGGGATCCCGGCGCCGAACTCGGCCAACGTCGCCAGGTCGGCGCGGTCGAGCTCGTCCTTCTGCGTGACCACCGCGGCAGCTTCGAACCGGCGGGCGCCACTGGACACCGCGGCGGCCACCGCCGCGCGCAGCGCCGAGATCGCTAGCTCGGCCCGGCCCAGGCCGAGAGTCGCCGCCGCGTAGGTGCGACCGTCGGTGTCACGCAGCGCCGCCCCCTCCGCAGGGTCGCCCGAGGGGGCGTAGGCACGCAGCCGCGCCGCCCTGGCCAGCACCACGAGCTTCGCGTCCTCGGCGGCGAGGTCGAGAGCCGGGGCGCCGTCGGCCGAGTTGCCATCGGCAGGCACGGTCCCCGACCGGGTCACGTCGGCGGTCACGAATTCACCTTTCTGTCCGACGACGAGCTGCGCACGGGTTCGCCGCCGTCGTCGGATCGGGGAGGCGGCGAGCCGTCGTCGCCGTTCGACGGATGCGGCAACCGCTGGACGACCACGGTGCCGATCTGGTTACGCCGGCCGGCGGCCCGTTCCGCCGACAGCCGCAACCCACCGACCGTGACCGTCGCACCCGGAATGGGCACCCGTCCCAGGGCCGTGGCCAGCAGGCCACCGACGGTGAGGGTGTCGTCCGCGCCGGGCAGGTCGTCCACATCGAAGTGGAACAGCTTCGCCAGATCGTCGATGTCGAGCCGGGCGGTTACCCGCGCGGTGTCAGCGTCGATCCACTCCACCGGCGGAACCTCGTTGTCGTACTCGTCGGTGATCTCACCGACGATCTCCTCGAGGATGTCCTCGATGGTGACGAGTCCGGCCGTTCCACCGTACTCGTCGATGACGATCGCCATGTGGGTGCGCGACGCCTGCATCTCGCGGAGCAGGTCGTCCGCGGGCTTACTCTCGGGCACAAGCGCGGGCGAACGCATGATCTCAGCGATCGCACCGTCCTCGCCCCCCTCGCGTTCCCGGCGGACCATGTCCTTGAGGAAGGCGATCCCCACCACGTCGTCGACGCTCTCCCCGATGACGGGGATCCGCGAGAAGCCGCTGCGCAGGGCCAACGCGAGGGCCTGCCGGACGGTCTTCGTCGACTCGATGAAGAGCATGTCCGGACGCGGCACCATCACCTCGCGCACCAGGGTGTCCCCGAGCTCGAACACCGACGCGATCATGTCGCGTTCCTCGCGCTCGATGACCTCGTTCTCCTCGGCGAGGTCGACGAGATCGCGCAGCTCGGCCTCGGAAGCGAAGGGACCATCCCGGAAACCAGGGCCGGGGGTGACCGCGTTGCCGAACGCGATCAGCAGCCGGGGCAACGGCCCGAAGATCCGCGCCAGCCGGACCGTGAGACCGGCGCTGGCCAACGCCACCGCGGGGGCGTGCTGGCGGCCCAGGGTACGGGACATCACCCCGACGAGGATATACGCGACCAGGGTCGAGGCCAGCGTCCCGAGGCCGATCGCGGCGAAGCCGGCCCCGTAGGCGTGCACGAACAGCACCGTGATACAGGCCGCGGCGAGCATCTCCGCGACGATGCGCAGGAGCAGCAGCAGCGCGAGGTAGCGGCCCGGATCGGCCACGACGGTCGCCAGGTTCCGGGCACCGGCCCGGCCCTGGCGGGAGAAGCCCTCGACCGTCACCCGGGAGACCCGGGTCAGGGCCGCGTCGATGCCGCCGAGACCCGCCGCGGCAAGCGAGCCCATCACGGCGATGAAGACGAGAAAAAGATCACCGGAACTCATGCGGACCCCCTTGTGCCGGGTCAGCGTGCGGGCGCGGCAGGGGGCTCTCCGGCGCCACCGCCACGGCCCTGGTCACTACGGCGGCTCTGGTCACTACGGCGGCCCTCGCCGCTGCCCGCGGCATCGCGGGCGGCGTCCGCGTCGCCGGGGGCCCGCACCGCGCCGTCCCACGACGCGAGCAGCTGGCTCTGTAGCTTCCACATCTCGCGTTCCTCGTCCGGCTCGGCGTGGTCGTAGCCGAGCAGGTGCAGGATGCCGTGGGTGCACAGCAGGGACAGCTCGCGATCGAAGGAGTGACCGGCCTGCTCCGCCTGCCGCCGCGCGACGTCCGGGCACAGCACGACGTCGCCGAGCAGGGTGGTCGGATCGTCGTCGACCGACTCCGACCACGAGGCGTCGAAGGCGTCGTCCTGCGGGAAGGACAGGACGTCGGTCGGGCCCTCCTCGCCCATGTACCGGACGTGCAGATCGGTCATAGCCTTCGGCTCCACCAGCATCACCGAGAGCTCGGCGAGCGGGTTCACCTTCATGGCGTCGAGCACGAACCGGGCGAGCGCGGCCAGCCTCACCTCGTCGACGTCACTCGCGCCCGACTCGTTGGCAACGAATACGGCCATCAGCGGTCCTCTCCGACCGCGGCGACGGTCACCGTCGGTCCCGACGGGCAGACCGGGCCGGGGCGGGTGGCGGCGCGCTGGCCGCGTCCCAGCGGGCGTAGGCGTCGACGATCTCGCTCACGAGCCGGTGCCGAACCACATCGGAGCTGGTCAGGGATGCAAAATGGACGTCGTCGAGGCCGTCGAGGATCTCCCGGACCACCCGCAGCCCGCTGCGGGTGCCGCTGGGGAGGTCGACCTGGGTCACGTCCCCAGTAACAACGATCTTCGCACCGAAGCCGAGCCGGGTGAGGAACATCTTCATCTGTTCCGGCGAGGTGTTCTGGGCTTCGTCGAGGATGATGAAGGCGTCATTCAGCGTCCGGCCGCGCATGTAGGCCAGTGGGGCCACCTCGATCGTGCCGCTCTGCATCAGCCGCGGGATCGAGTCCGGATCGATCATGTCATGCAGCGCGTCGTAGAGCGGCCGCAGGTAAGGATCGATCTTCTCGTACAGGGTCCCCGGCAGGAACCCGAGGCGTTCCCCCGCCTCGACCGCGGGGCGGGTCAGAATGATCCGGTTCACCTTCTTGGCCTGCAACGCCTGAACGGCCTTCGCCATGGCGAGGTAGGTCTTACCGGTGCCGGCCGGCCCGATCCCGAAAACGATGGTGTGCTGGTCGATCGCATCGACGTACCGCTTCTGGTTCAGCGTCTTCGGCCGGATCGTCCGGCCCCGGCTGGAGAGGATGTTGAGGGTGAGAACCTCGGCCGGCCGCTCCTCGGCGCCGCTGCGCAGCATCGCCAGCGAATGGTCGACATGCTGCGGGCTGAGCTCCGTCCCGGCGTCGAGCAGCGCGATGAGCTCGGCGAACAACCTGGCAGCGAGCTCGTTCTCAGCCGGAGCGCCGGTGATGGTGATCTCGTTGCCACGCACGTGGATATCCGAGGAGAAAGCCTTCTCGACGGTACGGAGCAGCTGATCCTGGTGACCGAGCAGACTCACCATGCTGTGCGGACCGGGTACGACAATGCGCGTCTGGACCCTGGTGTCGGGCGCGACGGGTGGCGTAACGGATTCGGGCATAAAGAGCGGCCAGCGAGGCCGGGGCACCTCTCAGGATTGATGATCGCGGTAGGCGGCGCGGCGCGGACGGCCGACACCGGGACAGAACCCCTCCAGCCGGAGGGGCCGCCCAGCGAGGCGGACCACGGGCGCTACCTGGCCAGTCTATCCATCACCGCGCCGGGCCGTCCCAACGACCGAGGTCCGCGAACACGACCGCCGCGGCCGCGACACCGGCGGTGGATGTGCGCAGCACCGTCAAACCGAGCCGCGACACGATCGCTCCGGCCTCACCCAGCGTGGCCAGTTCCGGCTCGGACACCCCTCCCTCGGGGCCCACGACGAGCACCAGCTCCGCCGCCGAGGCGGTCGGGCCCACCCGCTCCGGCACCTCAACCGAGCGGGCCAGTCCAACCGAGCGGGCCAGTCCGACCAACGGGATGGTCGCCTCCTCGTGCAGGACGACGGCAAGCGCCGCCGCCCGCACCCGCTCGACAACCTCCTTCAGGCCGGCCAGCTCGCCCACCACTGGCCAGTGCAGTCGGTGGGACTGCTTCGACGCCTCCTCCGCGGCTCTGACCCAGCGTTCCCGGGCCCGCACGCCACGGACACCCTCCCAACGGGCCACGGACCGGGCCGCCGACCACGGCACGATCTCGTCGACACCGACCTCGGTCAGCATCTCCACCGCCCGCTCGCCCCGATCCCCCTTGGCAAGGGCCTGCACGACAACCAGCCGGGGGCTCGGGGCCCCGGCGGCGACCCGGCGCCGGACGGCGCAGTCGATCTCATCCCGCCGGACGGCGACGACCTCGCACTCCACCGCATGGCCAAGACCGTCGGTCACGTCGACCGGTTCCCCCGGCCGCAGCCGGCGCACCATGGCCGCATGGCGACCCTCCGGACCAGCGAGGGTGAACGAGTCCGCGATCGGCAGCGGCGACAGCCGGAACAGGGCGCTGGTCAGGATGCATCCTCTCCGCAGCGGTCACGGCCGACGACCGGGCTAACGGCCGCGGCGCGTGCCCCGCCGCCGGAACAGCCCCGCCGCGCCGCCGCCGGAGGATCCGCCCACGACGGCCGGCGCCTCCTCGTCGCGCAGCTTCGCCAACTCCCGCAGCAACCGCTCCTGCTCGCCGTCCAGCTTCGTCGGAGTCTCGACGTTGATGTGGATGTGCAGATGACCGCGCCCGGCGGCCCGCAGATGCGGAACCCCGCGCCCGGCGAGCTTGATGACCTCACCGGGCTGGGTGCCGGGCTTCACGGCGATGGTCTCGGTGCCGTCGAGGGTCTCCAGCGTGGCGGAGGTGCCGAGCGCCGCCGAGGTCATCGGCAGCGGCAGCTCACAGTGCAGATCGTCGCCCTCCCGGGTGAAGACCGGGTGCTGCTTCTCGGAGACCTCGACGTAAAGGTCACCGGGCGGCCCGCCGCCGGGCCCGACCTCGCCCTCGCCCGACAGCCGGATGCGCATGCCGTCCTCGACCCCGGAGGGGATCTTCACGGTGAGCGTCCGGCGCTTGCGTACCCGGCCGTCGCCGCCGCAGTCCCGGCAGGGATGCTCGATCACGGTGCCGGTACCCGAACACCGCGGACAAGGCCGGGAGGTCACCATCTGGCCGAGGAAGGAACGGGTGACCTGCTGGACCTCGCCCCGCCCGCCGCAGGTGCCGCAGGTCGACGGGTGCGTGCCGGGAGCCGCACCGGCGCCGGTACACGTCGAGCACACCGCCGCCGTGTCCACGGTGATCTCGCGCGTGGCGCCGAACGCGGTCTCGGACAGGTCGAGCTCGATACGCAGCAGCGCGTCGTTGCCGCGCCGGACCCGGGACCGGGGCCCACGGCTCGACCCGCCGCCGAAGAAGGCGTCCATGATGTCACCAAGGCCGCCGAAACCGGCGCCGAACGGCGAACCACCACCGCCGCCGCCGGGCGCGAGCGGATCGCCGCCCAGGTCGACGATCTGGCGCTTCTCCGGATCGGAGAGCACCTCGTACGCGGCCGTGACGCCCCGGAAGCGCTGCTGCGCATCCGGATCTGGATTGACGTCCGGATGCAGCTCACGGGCCAGTTTGCGGTAGGCCCGCTTGATCTCGTCGTTCGACGCTTCCCGGCGTACGCCCAGAACGGCGTAATAATCCACTGCCATCAGTCGGCACCCAAGAGTTCACCCACATATTTGGCGACGGCCCGGACGGCCGCCATCGTCCCCGGATAGTCCATGCGCATCGGGCCGACCACCCCCATCCCACCCAGCGCGAAGGGACCACGACCGTATCCCGTGGCCACCACCGCGGTGGACCGGAGGGCGTCCACATCCGTTTCGCGACCGATCCGTACGGTTACAGTACCGGTCTCCCGCGCCGAGCCGATGAGCTTCATCAGCACGACCTGTTCTTCCAATGCCTCAAGTATCGACCGCAACGAGTCGGCGAAGTCGACCGGGGACCGCGTGAGATTCGCCGTCCCGGCCATCGCGATGCGCTCCTCCTGCCGCTCGACCAGCGACTCCAGCACGGCGCCGGCCATCGTGGCCAGGTAGGGGCGCAGCTCGGAGCGGGTGCTGTCGGGCAGGGCCGCGACGATGTCGGGGGCGTCGACCAAGCGCCGGCCGGCCAGCGCGCAGTTAAGCGCGGAACGCAGCTCGCCGGCGACCTCGTCCTCGACGGGTACGAGGCTGTCGACGATACGCTGCTCGACCCGCCCGGTGTCGGTGATGAGGACCATCAGCAGGCGGTACGGGCCGAGCGTGACAACCTCGATGTGCCGGATGCTGCTACTCGACAGGGAGGGGTACTGCACGACGGCCACCTGCCGGGTGAGCTGGGCGAGCAGCCGCACGGAGCGGCGCACCACGTCATCCAGGTCGACGGCGCCCTCCAGGAAGCTCTGGATCGCCCGACGTTCAGCCCGGGACAGCGGCTTCACCCCGGACAACCGGTCCACGAACAACCGGTAGCCCTTGTCCGTCGGTATCCGTCCTGCGCTGGTATGGGGCTGTGTGATGTACCCCTCTTCCTCCAGGGCGGACATGTCGTTACGGACAGTAGCTGATGACACACCGAGGTTGTGCCGCTCCGCCAGCGCCTTGGAACCCACCGGCTCGTTGCTCAGCACAAAGTCCTCAACAATCGCCCGAAGGACTTCGAGCCGCCGATCCTCCAGCACGCGGTCGCACCCCCTTCACCAGGCGGGACGTGGCCGGGCCACGGTATGTACAGCGGCGGGCACCCAGCTTGGCACTCGGCCGCAGTGAGTGCCAAGTGTAGCCGCCTGCTCAGGTCGAAGCACAGAACACGAGCCGCCCCACGAATTACCGGTGAGGGCCCGGCGACGTCCTCATAACGAAACGAACACGCCGTTACCCAGGTTCCGGTCCCGCCCGATCGGGCCACCGGACGGCCGCCGGCCGGTGGCGGCGCCAGTCGGGCAGCGGCGCCAGTCGGGCAGCGGCATCAGTCGGGCAGCAAGGCTCGCACGACCGTGTCGGTGAGCAGACGACCGCGACGGGTGAGACGCACCCGGCCGAACTCCAGGGCACCGGGTTCCACCAGGCCGGACTTCGCAAGCCCGGCGGCGGCCTCCCGGCCGGCCCCGTCCAGCTCACCGACGGCCAGTCCCTCGGCCAACCGGACGCCCAGCATGACCCGCTCGACCCTGCGGGCCTGCGCGTCGAGCTCCTCCCGGGCAGCCGCGGGACTGCGCCCGGCCCCCAGCCGGGCCGCGTACTCCGCCGGATGACGCACGTTCCACCATCGCACCCCGCCGACGTGGCTGTGCGCGCCCGGACCGATCCCCCACCAGTGATCTCCGCGCCAGTACCCCAGATTGTGCCGGCACCGGGTACCGGCCCCCCGCGACCAGTTGCTGACCTCGTAGCTGGTCAGGCCGGCCGCGCACAGAGCGTCATCGGCCTGCAGGTAGCGGTCGGCAAGCAGGTCGTCGTCGGGTTCGAGCAGCTCGCCCCGGCGGACCCGGCGGGACAGTTTCGTGCCCTCCTCAACCGTCAGCGCGTAGGCACTGACGTGGTCCGGGCCGAGCTGGATCGCCGCGTCCAGACTCGCCGCCCAGTCCGCCTCCGACTCGCCCGGAGCCCCGTAGATGAGGTCCAGGCTGACCTGGTCAAAGCCGGCCTTGCGGGCCCAGCGCATTACCTCGGGCACGCGGCCGGGGGTGTGCCGCCGGTCCAGGGCGGCGAGGACGTGCGGACGACTACTCTGCATGCCAAAGGAGATCCGGGTGTAACCGGCGGCGCGCAGCTGCTCCAGTTGCGCCGGATCCACCGACTCCGGATTCGCCTCGGTAGTGATCTCCGCGTCGGGCGCCAACCCGAACCCGTCGTCCAGGATCCGCAACAGCCGCCCGAGATCGTCAGCGGTCAACAGGGTCGGCGTGCCGCCACCGACGAAGACCGTGGAGATCACGAGCTCCTGCTCACCAAGCACGGTACGCGCGAGCCGGACCTCGCCGGTCGCGATGTCGACGAACGTCGTGAGGCCCACCGACGACACCAGTGCGCCGCCCAGGTCGGCCGCCGTGTAGGTGTTGAAGTCGCAGTAGCCGCAGCGCGCCGCACAGTAGGGCACATGCACGTAGACCCCGAACGGTCGCCGGGTCACCTCGGCCAGCGCGGCAGCCGGGAGGGCACCGTCGTCCGGCGGAGGCGAGCCGTCGGGAGGCTTTTGTGGCATGCCCCCAGTGTGCCCCCAACGTGTGCTCTCGCGGCAACGCTACGTTTGTCAACCGCGTCGGCGGGCCAAGGATGGCCACACGAGGACCACCTGGAGATAAGGCCGGAATACCCGCTTCAGCGAAGCTGGCCGGGTGTAATGACATTTTGTCATCGTTGGGCACAGAAGGGAAAATATGGGTGGTTCACCGTGGACCGATCGACGTCGGTGCGAAAAGATCCGGTCATGGACGACGACGCCAGGGCCGTTCTCGACGAGATCTTCGAACTGCTCCCACCCCGAACCACCGTGTACCGTTCCAGCGCCGCCGCCCCCATCGCGGGCCTGTCGTTCTCCGAACCGGCCGCCGAACCGGCCACCGAACCGATCCGTCTCCCGGCCACCCCCCTGCCGACCGGCTGAGCGGCCGACCAGCTGAGCGGCCGACCCACCGAACAGGCAGATGGCGCCACGGTCCCGCGCCGGCCCCGCACCGGACTCACTTCACCGCCGGCTTGCCGGTGTCCGTGGACAGCGCCGCGATGAAGGCCTCCTGTGGCACCTCGACCCGACCGATCGTCTTCATCCGCTTCTTGCCCTCCTTCTGCTTCTCGAGCAGCTTGCGCTTGCGGGTGATGTCGCCGCCGTAGCACTTGGCGAGCACGTCCTTGCGGATGGCGCGGATGTTCTCCCGCGCGATGATCCGGCTGCCGATCGCCGCCTGGATCGGCACCTCGAACTGCTGACGCGGAATCAGCTCGCGCAGCTTGGTCGTCATGGACACGCCGTAGGCGTAGGCCTTCTCACGGTGCACGATCGCCGAGAAGGCATCGACGGTCTCCCCCTGCAACAGGATGTCGACCTTCACCAGATCGGCCAGCTGCTCCCCCGCCGGCTCGTAGTCGAGACTGGCATAGCCCCGGGTCCTGGACTTCAGGGCGTCGAAGAAGTCGAAGATGATCTCACCGAGGGGCAACGTGTACTTGAGTTCCACCCGGTCGGTCGACAGATAGTCCATCCCCTTCAGGACGCCGCGCCGGCCCTGGCACAGTTCCATCACCGCCCCGACGAAGTCGGTCGGCAGCAGCAGCATCGCCTCGACAACGGGCTCGTACACCTCGGCGATCTTCCCACCCGGCCAGTCACTGGGATTGGTCACTGTGACCTCGGAAAGGTCCTCCATGACCACCCGGTAGACGACGTTCGGGGCCGTGGAGATGAGGGTGAGGTTGAACTCGCGCTCCAGCCGCTCCCGGACGATCTCCAGATGCAGCAGGCCCAGGAAGCCGCACCGGAATCCGAACCCCAGTGCCGCGGAGGTTTCCGGTTCGTAGGTCAGGGCGGCGTCGTTGAGCTGAAGCTTGTCGAGAGCCTCGCGCAGCGCGGGATACTCGCTGCCGTCGATCGGATACAGCCCGGAGTACACCATCGGCAACGGATCCCGATAGCCACCGAGCATCTCCGTCGCCGGCCGCCGGGTAGTGGTGATGGTGTCGCCGACCCGGGCCTGCCGGACGTCCTTGACCCCAGGGATGACGTAGCCGACCTCGCCGACCGACAGCGACCCGGTCGGATGGGGGTCCGGCGAGATGACACCTACCTCGAGGGTCTCGTGGCTCGCGCCGGTCGACATCATCAGACACCGGTCGCGGGTGGTCAGCGTGCCATCGACCACCCGTACATAGGTGATGACGCCGCGGTAGATGTCGTAGACGCTGTCGAAGATCATCGCACGAGCCGGACCGTCCGGATCGCCGACCGGGGCGGGCACCCGGCGCACGATCTCGTTGAGCAGCTCCGGCACCCCCTGGCCGGTCTTGCCGGACACGCGGAGCACCTCGCCCGGTTCGCAGCCGATAATCGTCGCAATCTCCTCGGCGTACTTCTCCGGCTGGGCCGCCGGAAGATCGATCTTGTTGAGTACCGGAACGATGGTCAGGTCGTTCTCAATCGCCAGGTACAGGTTCGCCAGAGTCTGCGCTTCGATACCCTGGGCCGCGTCGACCAGCAGCACCGCGCCCTCGCAGGCCGCGAGCGAACGGCTCACCTCGTAACTGAAGTCAACGTGGCCCGGCGTGTCGATGAGATGCAGGATGTAGTCCCGACCATCGTCGGCCCGCCATGGCAGGCGCACGTTCTGGGCCTTGATGGTGATCCCGCGCTCACGCTCGATGTCCATGCGGTCGAGGTACTGCGCGCGCATGTTGCGCGCCTCCACGACACCGGTCACACCAAGCATCCGATCGGCAAGGGTCGACTTGCCGTGGTCGATGTGGGCGATGATGCAGAAGTTGCGGATCATCGCCGGGTCGGCGCCGGGCGCCAGGTGCGGGGCTGTGGACACGCGGAGAGTTCTCGTTTCGCTCGCGGTGATCACGGTGGAGCCGCCCGTGCCGAGATCTGGGTCGACCACCTTCATCGTGCCAGGAGCCGCGCGCGACGGTGCGCCGGTGCGCCGTCGCGCGGGGGTTTGATAATCTGAGTGCCGTCCGCGACGGGCCGCATCCGTGACGGGCCGCATCGTCGTCCGGTCATGATCTGCTCGCCATTCCGTGCGGCGCGTACTATAACGTGTCCGCACCACCCCGACTCGACAAATCAGAGGTTCTCCCGCGTGGCCAACATCAAGTCGCAGATCAAGCGCAACCTCACCAACGAGAAGCGGCGGCTGCGCAACAAGGCTGTGAAGTCGGAACTCAAGACGCACGTGCGTCGCTTCCGCGACGCCGTGGAGGCCGGTGACGTCGAGCGCGCCGACGAGACGCTGCGGATCGCGTCCCGCAAGCTGGACAAGGCCGTCAGCAAGGGTGTCATTCACGCCAACCAGGCCGCCAACAAGAAGTCGGCGCTGGCTCGCGCGCATGCCGACTTGGCCGCCAGCTGAGTCGTCCTCCTCCAGCCGGGGCGCCGCAGGCGTCCCGCCCTTTCCGCGTGTCCACCCGCCGGTCAGGCCTCTCGCCCGGTCAGAGCCCGCCGCACGGCGTGGAACGGGCTCCGGGCTGCTGTGGGGCCGGTTCCGCCGAGACGTCGTCCGGCCGGATCAGCCGCTCAAGCACCTCGTGATAGGCAACCATCGCGCCGACGGTCAGCGGGAGGACACCGACCACCCAGGCGCTCGCAAGATCACCGAGTGCAATCACCACCGTGACCAGCCCAGTCACGATCATGAGCAGTCCCCGCATCCAGCCCGCAGGTAGCACCCGCAGGCCGAACCAGCCGCCCGGCGGCGGGGCGTCGGGGTCGACGGCCGGCTGGGGAGCCACGACGAGGCCGGCACCGGCTCCCGGACCGTCGGTCATCCCCGGACCGTCGGTCATCCCCGGCTCCCGGCCGTCCGGGCCCGCCCGCCCGACCTGGCCACGGCGACCTCGCGCAACAGTTTCTCCAAGGCGTAACCGGCGTCGACCGCAGCGCCCTTGACGCCAGCGTCGGCCTCGGCGGCCGCCCGCAGGGCCTGGCCGAGACCCCGGTCCGACCATGCTCGGGCGGAGCGCTGCGCCTTCTCGACCTTCCAGTCCGGCATGCCCAGGGCTCGGGTGAGATCCCACTTCGAGCCAGGACCCGCGGACGCCACCCGGGCGAGGTCACGCAGACCACCGGCGACGGCACTGGAGACCAGTACGGCCGCGGTACCCCCCTCCAGGGACTGACGCAGCAGCGTCAACGCCTGCGGCAGGTCGCCGCCGATGATCGCGTCCGCGACGGCGAACCCGCTGGCCTCGGCCCGGCCCCGGTGGAAACGGGCCACCGCGGCCTCGTCGAGCAGCCCGTCGGTGTCGGCCACGAGCTGATCGCAAACGGCGGCGAGCTCACGCAGATCACCGCCGACCGCGTC
>NZ_CDXDOR010000014.1:51437-55503 GCF_978021225.1 Frankia sp. CeTa3Moorea
CGCGCACCGCGCCCTCGCTGACCCGGCCGCCGAGACGCCGCACTTCGGCGACGACGAAATCGTGACGCTCCCGCGGCTTGGTGATCTTCACTGCCGGCACGACCCGCGCGCCCGCGGCCTTCATCGCGTCCGCGAGTTTGCGGTTCTTCACCGCTCCGCTGTGGACGACGACGAGCACGACGTCGTCGAGCGGACGACCGATGTACTCCAGCAACGCGTCACGCAGATCCTCGGCGAGGTCCTGCGTGCCACGGACGACCATCACCCGGCCACCTCCGAACATCGAGGTGGCGCCGAGGTCGATCAGATCGGCCTCGCTGAGCTCACCGGCCGCCCGGTCGACGACCTCGACGTCGGGATCACGGGCCCGAGCCGCGTCGAGAACCCCGCGCACGGCTCGACCGACGAGTAGATCCTCGTCGCCGGTGACGAGGACGAGCGGCGGCAGTTCAGAGGAGGACACGCAGGTGAGCATGTCACGATCCGCCCCCAGGCCGGCGGAGCACCACCGAGACGCGGACCCGCGCCCCCGACCCGGAGGCGGCTCCCGCCGGCGACCCGGACTCGGCGGACCCAGACTCGGCGGACCCGGCGGGTGCCGCCGCGGCGACCACCGCCACCGCGCCGTCGCGGTCGGTCCGGGCGACGGCCATGCCGGACCGGCGCAGCGTCCGCAGGGTGGACGGCGCGGGATGACCATAGCTGTTCCCGGTGCCGACACTGATCAGGGCGAATCGGGCCCCGGTCGCCGCGAGGAAGGTGACGTCCTGATCCGCGGCGCCGTGATGGGGCACCTTGAGCACGTCGGCTCGTAGCGCCGTCCTATCCCCCGGCCGGCCGGTCAACATCCGCTGAGCCGGCGGCTCCACATCCCCGGTGAGCAGGATGGTCACCTCCCCCACCCGTGCGGAGAGCACCAGGCTCGCGTTGTTGGGATCGCTCTCGGTGCCGTGCAACACGGTGCGCGGAGCCAGGACGGTCCAGGAGACCGACCCCACCCGTGCCCGGGAGCCGATGACGGCCGTCCGCAGCGGCACACCGGCCCGCCGGGTCCACTGTTGGACCCGATGCCACTGGAGAACGGGTTCCCCCAGCGGGCTGCTGAGTACCTCCCCCACCGGAAGCCGGCCGAGCACGGCCGGCAGCCCCTCGACGTGATCGGCGTGGAAGTGACTGAGAATGACCACCGGTATCCGTCGCACGCCGAGGTCGGAGAGGCAGCGGGTCAGCAGGGCCGGATCGGGGCCGGCATCGACCAGCACCGCGGTGCCCGGTCCCGCCGACAGCACGAGGGCGTCGCCCTGACCGACGTCGCAGGCGACCAGGCGCCAGCCGGGCGGCGGCCACGGCGCCAGCCGCCCGGCAACGGCGCATCGCGCCAGGAGCAGGCCGACCAGGGCCGCGGCGACCAGTCGCCGCGGCACCCGCCTCCGCAGCGTCGCCACCACAAGCCCGGCGACACCGGCGGCCGCGCCCGCTCCCATCACCCCCGTGGGCCACGGCAGCGTCGCGGCAGGAAGATCGGCGCACCGGCCGGCGACCGTTACCAGCCACCAGCACGGCAGATCGGCGAGGTGCGCGAGCAGCCCGGCTGCTGACGGCGACACCGCCGCCACGACCAGCGTCAGTACCCCCAGCACGGTCGCCGGTGCGACGGCGGGCACGGCCAAGACGTTCGCGGGCACCGCCACGAGGCTCAGCCCCCCACCGGTCCAGGCCAACACCGGGGTGCACGCCAGCTGGGCGGCGGCCGCGACGGCGAGCACCTCGGCGATCCGCGCCGGCAGCCGCCGAGCGAGTGCGTCCCGCCAGCCCGGCGCAAAAACGATCATTCCGGCCGTGGCGAGGACGGACAGCGCGAAGCCGACCGAGAGGGCGAGCGCGGGATCCACCAGGACTAAGACGATCACGCTCGCCGCCAGGGAGGGCAGCACCGCCCTGGGACGGCCAATGGCGAGCCCGAGCAGGCCGACCAGACCCATCGCCCCGGCACGCAGCACGCTGGCCGAGGGCCGGGCGAGCACGACGAACCCGACGAGGGCGAGGGCTCCCACCGCGGCGCGCGACCGTGACCCACGCCCGGTCCATCCCATGAGGTAGAGCGCCGAGGCCGTCACGATGGCGACGTTGCTACCGGACACGGCCGTCAGATGGGACATTCCGGCGGCGCGGAAGTCCGCGCGCACCGCGTCGTCGAGCCCGGAGACGTCGCCGACCACGAGGCCGGGTAGCAGCCCGCGACGCGGTTCGGGCAGTCCCCCAGCGGCTCGACGCAGCCCGGCCCGTAGCCCCCCGGCGATTCGTTGGATCATGGTGGGCCCGCCGCGGGTCCGCGGTGGGCCGTTGGCGAACAGAACGGCGGCCACGGTGTCACCGACCCGAGGTTCGGCGAGCCTGCCGGAGACGACCAGGTGCTGGCTGGGCAGCAGAGCGCCCCAACCGCCGCCCCGCGCGAGCAGGACCATCGGGGCCCGGACCCGCAGATCCGCCGGGGGCGCGGTGAGGCGCTCCGCCCGGACGGAGATCACGAAGGTCACGCGATCGGCGCCGCCAGCCCCCTCTCCGGCCCCCTCTCCGGCTCCGGGCCCGGTTCCCGTCCGGACCGCGGTGGACGAGGAGGTGGCGCGGGGATCGTCGGTGACGACGACCTCGGCTGTGACCAGACGGCCATGCCGGACCAGATCGGCGAGCGGGCCGCTGTCACGTGGACGAGCCGCCAGTCCACCCGCGAAAAACCCGGCGGCCAGGAAGACGAGTGCCGTGAGAACGACGGCGGCGACGGCGGAGCGCCGCCCGACGCCCCGGGTGAGCGGCGCGCTACGCGGCTGCGGCTGCGGCTGCGACGGCGACGGCGACGGCGACGGCGACGGCGACGGACGGGACGCGCCCGTAGCCACCTCGGCCCGATCGCCGCCCGGTCCTGGGCGAGTCGGCCGAGCGCCCCGCGGGCGGACCCGGACCAGCAGGAACACCGGAGCCGCGACGAGCACCGCACCGGCGGCGCCCAGCAACGGAACGGACGGCGGCCAAGTGCCGGCAACCGCCGCGCCGGCCCAGGCCATGACCGCCGGGCCCACCAGCCGGGCGTCCATCGGACGGGAAGCCCCGGACGGCCGTTCCGGCAGCGCGAGTCCCGTCTCCATCCCGACGTCGACCACCGGAGCGTCAAACCTTCAGCAATGGCAGCAGATCGGCCAGCCGCTTGTCGCCGACTCCGGTCACCTCCGCGAGCTGCTCGGGCGACCGGAAGGGCCCGTGCGCCGTGCGCCACTCGACGATGCGGCGAGCCAGCACGGGCCCCACCCCGGGCAGACCGTCAAGCTGCTCGACGGTCGCGGCGTTCAGGTCGATCGGACCGGTCGCCGCGGTGGAACCGGCGGCGCTCGCGGTGCTCCCGCCGACGGGCCCGAGGCCGGTACCTGCGGGTTGCCCAAGCGGCGCCGGGCCGGGCCTGCCATCGACGAGGACCTGTTCCCCGTCGACCAACATCCGGGCCAGGGCAAGGCCGGTCGTGTCGGTGCCCGGGAGCGCTCCCCCGGCGCGTTCGATCGCATCCACCACACGCGCGCCCGCCGGGAGCCGGACGACACCCGGCCGGGCCACCCGGCCGGCGACGTCGACCACCACCTCGCCGCTCGCCCCGGTGCGGGCGGCCCTGGTCGTCGGTGCCGAGGCCACGTTCGTATCCGTGGCGGAGGTGGGACCGGTGGCCCCGTGGTCCGAGTGGTCCGACCGGGCGTTGCCAGCCGCCGCCGACTCCCCCGTCCGGAGGGTACCGACCTCGGAGGAGGCGAGCGGTACCGGGCGGTGCTGCCAGGAGAACCAGGCGGTCATGAGCGCGGCGGCGAGGGCGACCAACGCGAGAACGAGGGCGGCCCGGGCGGCCGGCGCCACCACGATGCCATGCAGCGTAGCTGGAAGCCGCCTGCGGATGACGCCGACCAGATCGCCCCGCGGAACTCCCGGCGCCGTCCGGCCGGCCGATGGCCCGCGATCAGGTCCCCGGCCGCCTTCGTCCTCGCCATCGTCCATCTCGCGCCCCGGATGGGGGTGGACCGGATGGGGG
>NZ_CDXDOR010000015.1:0-24703 GCF_978021225.1 Frankia sp. CeTa3Moorea
GGTGAAGGTGGCGTGGGTGGAGGTGGCGAGGCCGGGGCGGGGCAGCACCGCGTCGGCTGTGGTCGCCGGCGTCATCGTGGTCGCCGGGCCCGGTACCGCCGGCTGGCCGCCGGGGTCGCGACGGCCCTCGTCGTGCTGGTGGCGATGACCGCCTGGGTGGTCGTGCGCGGACTACTGGCCAAGTCCCGTCTTGACGAGGCCAGGCAGCGGATCGCCGTCCTGCAGCGGCAGGTTCTGAGCGGAGACTTTCCCCGCGAGGCCGAGCTGCGGTCGCAGCTCGAGCAGATCCGGCGGCGGGCCACCGATGCGCGGGCCCTGACCTCGGATCCGGTGTGGTCGGCGTTTGGGCGGCTGCCCGTCGCCGGCTGCCCGCTGCGCTCGGCGGCAACACTGATCCGAGAGGTGGACGCGGTCGCCGGCACCAGCCTGCCGGCCGTGGCCGACCTGGGTCCCTCTCTCGATCCGCGGGTGCTGCGCCAGCGTATGACGATCAATGTCCGGGCGCTTGCCGCGGTCCGCCGCCCGGCCGAGCGATCCTTCAACGCCATCTCCGCGTTGCAGGCGGCAGCGGAGAACGTACCCGACTGCGGATGGGCCGGGCGGGCCAGCGGCATCGCCGACGCCCGCGCCGAGATGATCGACCGGAGCCGGCGCCTGTCCGGTGCGCTGGGCACCGTCGTTCTGGCCGCCCGGGTCGGTCCCGCCATGCTCGGCGGGGGCGGTGCCCGTCGCTACCTGCTGATCGTCCAGAACCCGGCCGAGTCCCGCGCCAACGGGGGGATCATCGGTGGGTTCGGCCTGCTGACCGCGGAGCACGGGCGGCTGTCCCTCGACGGCATCTCGGGCAACGGTGCTCTGCCGGGAGGCCCCACCCAGCAGCGACCCGCGACGAGGCTGCCGGTCCCGTTCGCGGCCCGTTACGGCGCCTTCTGGCCCGACCGTATCTGGGCGAATATCAACCTGACCCCCGACTACCCGATGGCCGGCAGGCTCTACAGCGCGTTCTACCGGGCCGGAACGGGCCTCGACGTCGACGGCACGATCAGCGTCGACCCCACGACGTTGTCGTATCTTCTCGCCGCGAGCCGGCCCGCGGTGCTCCCCGACGGCACGTCGGTGGCCGCGGAGCACCTGGTCGATCTCGTCGAGTCGCGCGTCTATGGCGAGATCATGGACGCGGCCGCCCGCGACCGCTTCTTCGCCCAGGTCGGTCAGGCCGTCTATGCGGCCGTGGAGTCGGGAGCCGGTGATACGACGAAACTCGTGACCGCGCTGGGACGGGCCGCTCGCGAGGGCCGGCTGGAAATATCCAGCAACCACGCCGAGGAGCAGCGGATTCTTTCGTCCACGGCGCTGGGTGGTGCGCTGCCGGACGTGCCCGGGCCGTTTCTCGGGGTCGTCACCCAGAACGCGACGGCGAGCAAGCTGGACTACTGGCTACGGCGGCAGACCACCTACCGCATGCAGCGGCAGCCGAACGGCGCCGGCGTGGCGACGATCACGATCCGGCTCACCAACGCCGCCCCGGACGGGCTGCCGGCCTATGTGCGCCACCGGCAGGATCTCAAGGACGCCGCTGGGAATCCCCGGGCGCAGAACAATCTCTGGCTCTCGGTGTACACGGGCCGAGGCAGCTGGCTCGTCGGTGCCCGGCTCGACGGTGTGCCCATCGGCCTTGCCAGCGGTTCCGAGTCCGGGCATCCCGTGCTCTCCACCTATCTCACCGTCGATCGCGGCCAGACCCGGACTCTGGAAATCAAGGTCCGGGAGCCGGTAGGCGGCCCGGCGCTCACCGTGCGCCCGCAGCCGTTGCCCGTCGCGGAGCGCTTGGAGGTGCAGGGGCTGCCGGTCGTCCCTCCCTGGTCATCCCAAAGGTCATCTCAAGCTCAGAACTGACTACTCTGACTACAGAGAGTTCTGACCCTTCACCCGCATCGAGTCGCCAGCATCGAGTCGCCCGCATCGGGGCCTGATCCGCTTCGCCATCAACGCAGCGGATCGAACGGCGACAGCTCGGCCGCGGGCGAACCGGTGGCGATGGCGTCGGCGAGGAGGCGGCCGGTGACCGGGCCGAGGGTGATGCCCCACATGCCGTGCCCGCCGGCGATGAAGACACGCGGCGAGGTGGTCGGGCCGATCAGCGGCAGACCGTCCGGGGTGCACGGGCGTGGTCCCACCCATTCGGCGGTGCGGGTGTCCAGGTCCACTCCGCGCAGCAGGCCGCGGGTCGCCTCGACCACCGCCCGGATGCGCCGCGGGTCGGCCGCCGCGTCCGGATGGCGGAACTCCATCATGCCGGCGACCCGCAGGCCGTCCCCCAGGGGAGTGCAGGCCACCCGGGAGGCGGGGAAGTAGATCGGACCGCTCGGTGGCTGCTCGGTCGCGACCAGGAAGCTGTATCCGCGACCGGCCTGGACGGGAAGGCGGACCCCGAACGGACGGGCCAGCCGGGGAAGCCAGGCGCCGGTGGCGATTACCGCCGCGTCGTAAGGCCCACCGGGCCCCCCTGGCCCGAGCAGCTCCACCCGGCCACCTGCCTCGCGCACCTCGTCGATGGCCATCGCCTCGTGCACGAGGCCGCCGCGTTCCCGGACGCTGTCGGCGAGGGCGGCGACGAAGCGGCCGGGATCGCAGAACCGCTGCCCATGCACGGACACGACGTACCGGACCTGCTCGGACAGCAGAGGTTCGAGGTCGCGGGCGGCCGCCGGGCCCAGCACCTCGGCATCGACGGGCTGGCCGGTCGCCCGGATCTCGGCGAGCTCCGTCAGGAGGGCGTTGAGGCCGGACCGGGCGCGATAGCCGGCCAGGAACGGGTTGGCGGCGCGGGTCGGCGCGGTCACGCCGCCCGCCGCGAGCTCGTCGAAGGCACCGAGAGCAGCACGGGTCAACGGCACCAGCGCACGCATGGCGGTTCGCCACCGCGCGGTCGTGCTGTGCCGGACGAATCCGGCGATGAAGCGGGCGAGCCCCGGATCGGCGACCGGAGGCACGTACACCGGTGAGTCCGGGCGCAGGAGCACCCGCAGCCCGTAGCGCAGGACCGCGGGCTCCGGCAGGGGCGTCGCGAGCCCCGGGGTGAGCCAGCCGGCGTTGCCCCAGGACGATCCGGCTCCGGCCCAGGTGGGCCCGGCGGTGAGGTGGTCACGGTCGAAGACCGTCACCCGCCTGCCGCGGTCCTGGAGGAACCACGCCACGCACAGCCCGACCATCCCGCCGCCGATCACCGCCACCTGGTCGGGAACGGCGTGCCCCGGACGCAGGCGTGACCCGTGCGGCGCGCTCAGCCCCGCGGCGTTCCCGGCCGGTCGGGTCGTGTCCGTCGATCCCGTCACGTCCGCCTTGATCGGGTGATTTCCCACCGCCGCCATTATCCTCCCGCGCCGCCGGATCCGCCGTACCGCGAAGAGCTCCTTTTCGGTGGAGGGTTAGGCACGGTCCACGGTCTCTGGACCGTGCCTAACCCTCCACGCTTTTCCGCTCTACCGGAGGCCGATCGAGGCCCGCAGGACCTCGCGGTTGAGCGTGGCGATGCTGTCCAGCGGGATGCCCTTCGGGCAGGCGACGGTGCACTCCCCGGTGTTGGTGCACCCGCCGAAGCCCTCGGCATCCATGGCCTCGACCAGGTTGAGCGTGCGGCTCGCCCGCTCCGGAGCGCCCTGGGGCAGGCTGTTGAGGTGCACGACCTTCGCCGAGGTGAACAGCATGGCTGAGCCGTTGGGGCAGGCCGCGACGCAGGCGCCGCAGCCGATGCAGGTGGCGTTGTCGAACGCCGTGTCCGCGACGGCCTTGGGCACCGGGGTGGAGTGCGCCTCGGGGGCGCTGCCCGTCGGGGCGCTGATGTAGCCGCCGGCCTGGATGATCCGGTCGAGGCCGGAGCGGTCCACCATCAGGTCGCGGACGACGCGGAATGCGACCGAGCGCCACGGCTCGACGTCGATGACGTCCCCGTCGGAGAACTCCCGCACATGCAGCTGGCAGGTGGTGGTCCGTTCCCGGGGGCCGTGGGCCTGGCCGTTGATGACCACTCCGCAGGCGCCGCAGATGCCCTCGCGGCAGTCGTGGTCGAAGCTGACTGGCTCCTCGCCCTGCAGGGTCAGTCGCTCGTTGAGCACGTCGAGCAGTTCGAGGAAGGACATGTCCGGGTTCGCGTCGGGCACCTCGTAGGTGACCATGCGGCCTGGCTCGTCCGGTCCGGCCTGGCGCCAGATCCGAAGGGTGAGCTTCACGGTCGGCTCCTCGTACAGTCGTGATCCATTGACCGGCACCGCCTCACGCGTAGTTACGCTGGGCGAGGTGGACGTGCTCGAACTCCAGAACCTCGCGGTGCAGCACCGGCGGGGTTTCCGTGCCGGCGAACTCCCAGGCCCCGACGTAGGCGAACCGGTCGTCGTCGCGAAGGGCCTCGCCGTCCGGGGTCTGGCTCTCGACCCGGAAGTGCCCCCCGCAGGACTCCTCGCGGTGCAGGGCGTCGACGCACATCAGCTCGCCGAGTTCGAGGAAGTCCGACACCCGGTTCGCCCGCTCCAGGCTCTGGTTGACACTACCCGCGCCGCCTGGCACCTTGACCTGTCGCCAGAACTCCTCGCGCAGCTCCGGAAGACGCCCCAGCGCCTTGCGCAGGCCGTCCTCGCTGCGCGCCATCCCGCACTCGTCCCACATGATCTCGCCGAGCTCACGGTGGAACGAGTCGACGGTGCGGTCGCCGTTCACGGTGAGCAGGCGGGTCAGCCGGCCCGTCGCCTCGGCCGCCGTCTCCGCGACCGCGGGATGGCTCGCGTCGACCGCGCCCAGCTTCGTCGAGGCGATGTAGTCACCCAGCATGGGCGGCAGCACGAAGTAGCCGTCGGCGAGACCCTGCATCAGCGCGCTCGCGCCGAGACGGTTGGCGCCGTGGTCGGAGAAGTTCGCCTCCCCGATCACGAAGAGCCCCGGAATGCTGCTCTGCAGATCGTAGCCCACCCACAGCCCGCCCATGGTGTAGTGGACGGCCGGGTAGATCCGCATCGGCACCTTGTACGGGTCCTCGGCGGTGATCCGCTCGTACATCTCGAACAGGTTGCCGTACTTCTCGCGGACCTTGTCCTCGCCCATCCGCTTGATGGCGTCGGCGAAGTCGAGGTAGACGCCGAGTCCGCCCGGGCCTACGCCGCGGCCGGCGTCGCACTGGTACTTCGCCGCCCGCGATGCGATGTCACGGGGGACCAGGTTGCCGAACCCCGGGTAGATCCGCTCGAGGTAGTAGTCGCGCTCGTTCTCCGGGATGGTGTCGGGCGAGCGGGTGTCGCCCGCCTTCTTCGGCACCCAGATGCGGCCGTCGTTGCGCAGCGACTCGCTCATCAGCGTGAGCTTGCCCTGGTAGTCGCCGGAGCGGGGGATGCAGGTCGGATGGATCTGGGTGTAGCACGGGTTGGCGAAGTACGCCCCGCGCCGGTGCGCCCGCCAGATCGCGCTGGCATTGGAGTTCTTGGCGTTCGTCGACAGGTAGAACACGTTGCCGTACCCGCCGGTGGCGAGCACGACGGCGTCGGCGAGGTAGGTGGAGACCTGGCCGGTGACCAGGTCGCGGGCGACGATGCCGCGGGCGTGCCCGTCGATGACGATCAGGTCGAGCATCTCGGTGCGCGGGTGTATCTCCACGCCGCCGGCGTCGATCTGCCGGGACAGCGCCTGGTAGGCGCCGATCAGCAGCTGCTGACCCGTCTGGCCCCGGGCGTAGAAGGTCCGCGAGACCTGCACACCGCCGAACGAGCGGGTGTCGAGCAGGCCGCCGTACTCCCGGGCGAAGGGCACACCCTGCGCCACGCACTGGTCGATGATCTGGGTGGACGTCTGCGCGAGACGGTAGACGTTGGACTCCCGGGAGCGGAAGTCGCCGCCCTTCACCGTGTCGTAGAACAGCCGGTGGACCGAGTCGCCGTCGTTGCGGTAGTTCTTCGCCGCGTTGATGCCGCCCTGGGCGGCGATGGAGTGCGCCCGGCGCGGCGAGTCCTGGTAGCAGAACTGGATGACCCGGTAGCCCTGCTCGGCGAGGGTGGCGCCGGCGGCGCCACCGGCGAGCCCCGTGCCGACGACGATCACGGTGTGGCGGCGCCGGTTGGCCGGGTTGACCAGCTTGGCGGTGAAGCGTCGCTTGTCCCAGCGTTGCTCGATCGGTACGTCCGGCGCCGCGGTGTCGGCGATGTCGGCACCGAGGTTGTAAAACGACATGTCAGCCCTTCCCATGCTTCCGGCACCGCGCCGCGCAATGTCGGCCGCGGAGCCGTCGGCTGTTCAATCCACCAGTGCAGTGACCCGTCGGCCCAGTGCCGTGCCGTCAATCCACCAGGCCGGCGAGAACCGACACCGGGACGATCACGAATCCCACCGTGAGGAGAACCGCGAGGGCATTGGCGGAGGCCTTGAAAACTCGGTCCCGTTTCGGGTTGTTGACACCGAGCGTCTGGGCCGCACTCCAGAAGCCGTGCTGGATGTGGAGCCCGAGGGAAATCATGGCGGCGATGTAGATGAGCGTGACCCACCACACGCTGAAACTCGACACGACGTTGTCGTAGGCGGCACCTTCGACCCCGTGTCGGTTGAGGGTCAGCGTCGTGAAATCGAGGATGTGGTACACGATGAACAACGCGAGGGTGATTCCCCCGTAGCGCATCACATGCGTGGCATAGCTGGCCCGGGCTCGTTGGCGGTGGACGTACTTTGTCGGCCGGGCCCGCAGGTCACGCCGGCTGAGCTGGTACGCGGACACCGCGTGCAGGCCCACGGCCAGCACCAGCACGACGCGTTGGATCCATAGGTACCACGTATCGTGCAGGATCGGCTCGCCGATCGCCCGGAGCCAGCCGGCGTACTGGTCGAAGTCGTCAGGGCCGAAGAAAATCTTCAGGTTCCCGAGCATGTGAGCGATCAGGAACAGGAGCATCAGCAGCCCGGTGACGGCCATCACGGTCTTTTTGCCGATGGTTGACCGCCACAGGTTGCGCAGGACGGACGAAGATCGCGGGGGCCGCGGGGTGGGCGCAGGGGACGCCGATCGCGCCGGGGTTGTCACAGCCACGAGCGCACCCTAGAGCGCACTCCCTCCAGTGGTCCAAGACATGATAAACCTGGACTCGATAGTGCCGTCCTATCGACGTCTACGCTGGCGGCGTGCAGCTCCACCAGCTCGCCTATTTCGTCGCCGTCGCGGAGACCCGGCACTTCACCCGGGCCGCCCAGCGGGTGCATGTCGCCCAGCCGTCCCTGTCCCAGCAGATCCGCGCCTTGGAGCAGGAGCTGGGCACACCTTTGTTTAACCGCGCGCGGGGGAACATCAGCCTGACCCCGGCGGGGGAGACGCTCCTGCCGCTCGCCCGGCGCATCCTCACCGACACCGAGACCGCCCGCCAGCGGGTCACCGAGCTGCTCGACCTGCGCCACGGCACGGTGCGCCTCGGTGCCACCCCGAGCCTGTGCACCGGCTTCCTGCCCGACGTGCTGCGACTGTTCCACCAGCGGTACCCGGGCATCCGCCTGCTGGTCGAGGAGGGGGGATCACGCGACCTTGTCCGCGATCTGGCCGCGGGCAGCCTGGACCTGGCGTTGATCATCCTTCCGCTGCAGAGCAGCGACCCGGCACTGGCGACCTCGCCGCTGATCCGCGAGAGCCTGGTCCTCGTCTCGTCGCTGGACGAGCCACCGATCGTCGCCGGGCGCCCGCTAACCGTGGCCGATCTGCGCAACCACCCGATGGTGATGTTCCGCCGCGGCTACGACCTGCGGGAGGCCACCGTGACGGCCTGCCGGGAGGCCGGATTCGAGCCGATTTTCGCGATCGAGGGCGGGGAGATGGACGCCGTGCTCGGTTTCGTCGCGGCGGGTCTGGGCAGCGCGGTGATTCCGAGCACGGTTGCCCACCGGCTCGGCATGCGGGTCACCCCGTTCGTGCTCCCGGGGCTGCAACGCACCATCGGGCTGGCGCGTCGCCGCGACGTCGAGCCGACCCGTGCCGCCGTCGAGTTGCAACGGGTCCTGTGGGAGTACCTCCGCGACGCCGAAGCCTCGGGCAACCTTCCCGACGGCACCCGACTCCTCGCCGGACCGACCTCCGCCGGCACGTGATCTGTCATCTTCAGGATCTCGTGCAACATATTCGATGAGGTGGACCTTTCGCGGCGTGGCGGCCGGGTTTTTTCGAGCGAATCGCCATCTCTTTTTCTGGTTCGGCGTGTGGTCCGCCCGTCCACCGAGCCCATTTTTTCCGCCCACCCGCACGCGATCCGGTCGGGTGGGCTTAAAGTTGTGCGAGCGGTCGTAGATCGGGCGGTTTCCGGTCTACGGGGACTGGCTGCGGGGGGACGACTGGTTGCGGGGACCACTGCCAACGCGCGGTTCGCGTGAACTGGCGCCAGTGCACAACGGGGGCAGCGTCGGAGCTGCCGTCGACCTCGAACACACGGGAGGCGATATGAACAGCGTCGACATTGCCCTGAAGGAATCGCTCGAGATAAGCGGGGCGCTTGGGGCTGCCCTCGTCGACTTCACCAGTGGAATGACCCTCGGAACGGCCGGTAACACGCATGCGATCGATCTCGAGATCGCCGCGGCCGGAAACACCGAGGTCATCCGGGCGAAGATTCGGACGATGGAGAGTCTCGGGCTTCAGGACACCATCGAGGACATCCTGATCACGCTGGGTCGCCAGTATCACCTGATCCGGTTGTTGCAGAGCCATTCCGGCCGTGGCCTGTTCCTCTATCTGGTGCTCGACAAGCCGCGCGCGAACCTCGCGCTGGCCCGTCATCGGCTGCGCGCCGTCGAGTCGCAGCTCGACGTCTGAGTGCTTCCGGGGCCCGATCAGGCGGCGCGTCCTCGCCACGGGCCTGGTGCCGGCGCGACGGTGACCGGACGACGGTGACCGGACGACGGTGACCGGATGACGGTGATAGGGATATGACGTGAATATGAGCGTGCCGACGCTGCGGATCCGTGGCGGCGTGCTGGTCGGTCCGACGGATGTCCGTGACGAGGTCTGGGTCGTCGACGGCCGGATCACCTTCTCCGCCCCCACCGGTGCGGCGGCCCGGGACGTACGGACGGTCTCCGGATGGGTGTTGCCCGGCCTCGTCGACGCTCACTGCCATGTCGGCCTCGCCGCGCACGGCGCCGTCGACAGGCCCACCACCGAGCAGCAGATCATCACCGACCGGGCGGCGGGCGCGCTGCTGCTGCGCGACGCCGGCTCCCCGGCCGACACCCGGTGGATCGACGCCCGTGACGACCTGCCCCGGCTGGTGCGGGCCGGCCGGCACATCGCCCGGCCCCGGCGATACCTCCGCAACTACGCGGCGGAGGTCGAGCCGGCCGACCTCGTCGCCGAGGTCCTCGCGCAGGCCGACCGGGGCGACGGGTGGGTGAAGCTCGTCGGCGACTGGATCGACCGCGGGCTGGGCGACCTGGCGTCGTGCTGGCCCGCGGACGTGGCGAAGGCCGCGATTGACGCGGCGCACGCCGCCGGAGCCCGAGTCACCGCCCACTGCTTCGCCGAGGACTCCCTCGCGGATCTCGTCGAGGCGGGGATCGACTGCATCGAGCACGCCACCGGTCTCACCGAGCACACGATCCCGCTGTTCGCCGAGCGGGGGGTCGCCATCGTGCCGACCCTGGTGAACATCTCGACCTTCGAGGACATCGCCGCGGGCGCCGAGGCGAAGTTCCCCGCCTATGCCCGGCACATGCGCGCCCTGCACGCCCGGCGCCATGACACCGTGCGGGCGGCCTACGATGCCGGCATCCCGATCTTCGTCGGTACCGACGCCGGGGGAAGCCTCCCGCACGGGCTGGTCGCCGCGGAGGTGGCCGAGCTCCGCCTGGCCGGGCTGCCGGCGGCGGCCGCGCTCGACGCGGCGACCTGGGGGGCCCGCTCCTGGCTCGGTTATCCGGGCCTGTCCGAGGGCGCCTGGGCCGATCTGGTGGTGTATCCGAGCGACCCGCGGGCCGACGTCGCGGTGCTCGGCGCCCCGGACCTCATCGTCCTGCGCGGACGGCCGGTCTCTCCCTGAACGTCCCTGCGTCCCCCGGGTACGCGGCCGGTCAGCGGGGAACATCGAGGACCTGCCGGACCTTGTCCAGCAGGGTGCGTTCGGAGAAGGGTTTGGTCAACAGCGATACCCCCGGGTCCAGCTTCCCCTGCGCGGTGAGGACGGGATCGGCGTAGCCCGACATGTAGAGCACCCGGATGCCGGGTTGCTGGGCCCGGATGCGGTTCGCGAGTTCCCTGCCCTGCATGCGCGGCATGATGACGTCCGTGAGCAGCAGGTGGATGTCGCCCCGGTGCTCGATCGCGATCGAGCACGCGCCGAGGGCGGTGGAAGCCGCCAGCACCTCGTAGCCGTTGCGGCTCAGGATCCGCCGGGCGACCTCGAGCAACGCGGCATCGTCCTCGGCGATTAGAATCGTCCCGCCGTGCCGGGCAGGCTCGGAGTCCGCCGGTCGTTGTCCGGCCGGGTCCTGCGACAGGTTCCGCATAAAATCACCGCAGTAGGTAATTTGCCGGTGGCATTTAGTGATGGGGGGAACCGTAGCATCGCTTTCGGTGGGTCGCCACCGCGCCGGCCGGGCCGTGTCAGCCCGGCCAGGTTGTGTCAGCCCGGCCAGGCCGTGTCAGCCCGGCCAGGTTGTGGAGGTCACGGCTTGGCGCAGGATCTCGGTGAACGGCCGCGGGTCGAGGCCGGCCGCGTCGAGCCAGGAACCGGAATAGTACGTGTCGGCGTACCGTTCGCCGCCGTCGCAGATCAGGGTGACCACGCTGCCGCGGTGACCAGAGGACACCAGTTCGCAGGCGAGCCGCACCGCGCCCCAGAGGTTCGTCCCGGTGGAGGCACCCGTCCGGCGGCCCGTCAGCGTCTCCAGGAACAACATGGCCGCGACGGACGCCGCGTCGGGCACGGTGATCATCCGGTCGACGACGTCGGGGAGGAAGCTCGGCTCCACCTGCGGGCGGCCGATGCCCTCGATGCGGGAGTGCCCGCCGGTGGCGTGCGGGTCGCCGGTGGACCAGGCGCGGTGGAACGCCGAGCCCTCGGGATCGACGATGCACAGCGCGCAGTTGTGCTGCCGGTACCGCAGATAACGCCCGATCGTGGCGCTGGTGCCCCCGGTGCCGGCGCCGACGACGATCCAGGTGGGGATGGGATGGCGCTCCAACGCCATCTGATTGAAGATCGATTCGGCGATGTTGTTGTTGCCGCGCCAGTCCGTCGCTCGTTCCGCGTAGGTGAACTGGTCCATGTAGTGACCGTTCGTGGCCTCGGCCAGCCGCCTGGCCTCCGCGTACACCGTGGTGGCGTCCGCCACCAGATGGCAGCGACCCCGCTCACGTTCGATCAGGGCGATCTTCTGAGCGCTGGTCGAGGCGGGCATGACGGCGATGAAGGGGAGCCCGAGCATGCGGGCGAAGTAGGCCTCCGAGACCGCCGTCGACCCGGAGGACGCCTCGACGATCGTCGTCCCTTCCCGGATCCAGCCGTTGCACAGCCCGTAGAGGAACAGCGACCGGGCCAGGCGGTGCTTCAACGAGCCGGTGGGATGCGTCGACTCGTCCTTCAGATAGATGTCCACGCCCCGTTCCGCCGGCCACAGGTGCAGGGGGAACAGGTGGGTGTCCGCCGATCTGTTGGTGTCGGCCTCGACTCGGCGAATGGCCTCCCGAGTCCATCGGACGTCCTGTCTGGCGGGTGCATCACTCATGCCCTTCCCGTTCCCCGGGCCATGCTTGGATGAAGATCTTTGTTCTTTCTGCCCGCCTTCGTCGATTCATCGATCTGTGAGCTGTTTATCTCTTATGGGTGATCGGCGCGATTGCGGGCTCTATATCCGCAAGTTACCAGTTCGATGGTCGAGATGCGCCGTCCGTGGGTCGCCCCTACAGTCAAGCTATGCCGGTTACTCAAGGTTCCGGTGCGCTGCCTGCCCGTCGGATCGTGTTCGTCCATGCTCATCCCGACGACGAGACGATCGCGACCGGGGCGACGATGGCCCGCTACGCCGCCGATCCCGACACCCAGGTGGTCCTTGTCACGTGCACGCTGGGCGAGATGGGCGAGGTGCTGCTCCCCGAGCTGACCAACCTGCGGGCGGACCGCGCGGACCAGCTCGGCGGATACCGGATCGGGGAGCTGGAACGGGCGTGTGCCGAGCTCGGTGTCAGCGACTACCGCTTCCTCGGGGGCGCCGGTCGTTGGCGGGACAGCGGCATGTTGGACAGCCCCGCGAACGACGACCCGCGCTGCTTCTGGCGGGCGAACATGGACGACGCGTCCGAGGCGCTCGTGCGGATCGTGCGGGAGGTCCGGCCGCAGGTGATGGTGACCTACGACGCGATCGGGGACTACGGCCATCCCGATCACATCAGGGCGCACGACGTCACCGCCCGGGCCTTCGCCGACGCGGCTGATCCGGACTTCGCTCCCGACGCGGGTCCGACCTGGCAGGTCTCGAAGTTGTACGAGACGGCGCTGCCCCACTCCGCGGTCGAGTCCGCGGTGGACCGCATCTGGCGGTCCGACCTGGCGAAGACGGTCCCCGAGGGGATCACGATGCCCTCGGACATGCTGCTGTCGGTTCCCGATACCAAGGTCACCACGACGATCGAGGCGCCGGGCTTCTTCGCCGCGAAGATCGCGGCGATGCGGGCCCACCGCAGCCAGATGACCGTGGACGGATTCTTCTTCGCCCTGGTCGACGGGAACGGCCGGTCAGCGAAGGCCACCGAGAACTTCGTGCTGGCCCGGGGGACGGTGGGCCCGGGCTCGGGTTCCGGCGTGGAAACCGACCTGTTCGACGGAGTGGCGGCGCACTGATGCCGGAACAGGCCGCGAACGGGCCGCGAACAGACCGCGGGAGGGAATCTTGATGTACACCGGAAACATCATGTACGCCAGGGTCGGGGACCGCCTCGTCGTGCGTAACTCGGCAACGGGTCGTACCGAGCGCCACGGTGTGATACTCAAGATTCGCGGCGAGAGCGGCCGGCCACCGTTCATCGTCCGGTGGGACGACGGCCGCGAATCGTGGTACATCCCGGCGGCCTACGAATCGGTCGAGCTACGTCCCTGCCGTGACCGGCGGCCCGGCTGAGGACCTCCTCGGGGGGAGGAGTGCCGCCCACTGATCGTCGTCGGCGGGCGGCACCCGGCATCACCCCCGGACCCTACTGCCTGGAGTAGAGCTGTTTATAGCGGGCGCCCGCCTGCCGGTTCAGGTAGAGACACGCGGCGCTGAGCGGTCGGTACAGGTTCGAACCGACGTTGTTCGGGTCGCAGTTGTTGAAGTAGTACTCGTAGGCCAGCCCCTTGCCGGCATGGGCCACGAACCAGTCGTACATCCACTGGACGTAATTGGCGTTGTCGCCGCCGCCGTTGTTTCCGCTGCCACTCACCACCCCCCATTCGCCGACGCCGAAGAGCTTGTTGTGCGCGCGGGCGAAGTTGAACCAGTAGTTCAGCCCACCGGGGGCGTTGGCCTGGGCGTCGAACTCGGCCTTCGTCCGGGACGGCGGCCAGTGGTCGTACGCGTCGAGGCCGACCCCGTCCACCCAGGCGTCACCCGGGTACATGTCGATCGGGTTGTGGCTCGGCGGGTTCTGCGAGTAGTGAGCGTTGAGGCACCAGCACAGGGTGGGATCCGGCTCCGCGGTCGAGTTGATGGCGTCCGCGACGTGGCGCCAGCAGTTGACGTAGGCCGTGGGGTTGGTGGCGGACCACTCGTACCAGTCGCCGTTGCCCTCCCAGGCGAGCCGCAGGTAGGAGTTCTGCCGGCCGTAGGCGTTCAGGACGCGGCCGAAGGTTTTCCAGTACTCGTCGTAGGCCCCGGTGGCGCACGTCTCGTTGCTGGCGCCGATGTTCTCCGGGAAGGGTGGAATGGAGATGATCAACCGGCCGGGCCAGGTGGCGAAGGTCCGCAGCAGGTCCACCGGCTGGCTGACGTTCCCCCAGTTGTTCCGGGTGGTGTAAAGCAGGGTGAAGTCGCAGGGCGCGCCGCGCCAGGTGCAGAACGACTCCAGGTTCTGCTGGTTCATCACCGGGTCGGGATAGGTGCCGGTCAGCCACCCTTTGCCCGAGCGGGGCCCGGCGTAGGACGGCGGGGCCGGCGGCGGGTTCGCTCCGGTGGTGATCTCCGCCCGGTCGAAACCGACGTTGTTGCCCCTCGAGGAGGTGTTGCGCTGCCCGGTGTTCGTCAGCGTCAGGGTGTGCGTGCCGGCGGCGAGCTTGTCCGAGCTGTAGAGCAGGGTGACGGTCGCGTTCGGCGAGTAGGTGTCGACGCTGGTGGGCAGGCCGCCGTCCAGGCGGACCGTGCTGAATCCCCCGATCGGGCCCTTGGCGCCGTAGAGGTTGACCTGCGTTCCGCTGAAGCGGATCGTGGCAACTCTACCGGCGGTCGCCGAGTAGTAGAAGCTGTTGTTCGGAGAGGTAATGCAGCCGCTGCACTTCGCCCACCCCGCCGAGTAGGAGACCTGGTTGGTGGCGGTGCCGATCGTCGTGTCCTCGATGGTCAGCGCCGTTTGCACCGGCGGTGTCGGCGGGGGCGGCGCCGGTTCGTCGACCGACTCGGCGCGGTCGAAGGCGATGTCGTAGCCCCGGGACGCGGGGTTGCGCTCGTGCAGGTTGGTGATCCGCACTGTGTGGGTGCCCGCGATGAGTTTGTCCGAGGTGAAGATCGAGCTCGCGACCGCGGTCGTGGCGAAGGTGTCGACGAGCGCCGGGGTGCTGCCGTCGATGCTGATCGCGGCCTGGCCGCTCCACGGTCCCTTGACCCCGAAGATACTCACCCGCGTGCCGATGAACTGGAACGTGGCGACGCTGCCGTAGGTCGACGAGTACCGGAAGCCGTCGTCGATGGGCCCGGCTATGCACCCGGTGCACCGGGTCCACGTCCCGGTGTAGGAGACCTGGTTGATCCCGGTGCCGATGGTGCCGTCCTCGATGATCGTCGGGGTCTGCGCGCGGGCAGGTCCGGTCAACGCCCCGGTCACCAGGGCCACGGTGAGGGTGAGCAGCAGACCGCCGAGCCGGTGGCGACGTGCTCGAGTCCGCGCATGACGGCCGTTCGAATATCTCCTGGGTTGGGACGCCGTCCCGTCCCGTTGATCCTCTGTACGCATTCTCCAGTCCTGTCCTGGGTTGTGGAACGCATGTCGAGCTTGTCGATGAAAGCTGACTCAACCAGGAAGGACGCTAGATCAGTGGTTCGCGGGCATGGCCGAACGCCGTTGTCCGGAGATTCGACGCGGACTTCTCCAGGCGTGGGCGAAGACTTGTGACGTTGTCTTTCCCATCGGTTCCGGCGGAACGTGCGCAGCCGAGTTGCGCAGGTTTTTCGCCTGCGGCGGCGATGTCACCGGTTCTGGCGGTTCTTTGGGACCGGCGCAGGAAAATCGTGATCCGTTCGACCCGGCAGGCAGAGTGCCAGTGGTCAGAGCGCCGACGGTCAGAGCAGGGTACCGAAGACCTGCGTCCAGTAGAAACCATATTCGCCGCCGGTGGCCTGCCCGACGCCGATTTGGCGCAGCTGTGGGATGAGGATGTTCGCCCGGTGGCCGGGGCTGTTCATCCATCCCGTCACCACCTCGTCCGCGCTGTTCTGGCCGGCAGCGATGTTCTCGGCGACCTGGGCGTAGCGGTAGCCCAGGGCGCTCACCCGGTCGGACACCGTGCGTCCCTCCGGGCTGGTGTGCGCGAAGAAGCCACGGGTCGCCATGTCCACGCTGTGCGCCTCCGCGGCGGCGGCCAGGCGGTCGTCGACGGTCAGCGGCGCGAGACCCTCCCGGGCGCGCTCGGCATTGGTGAGCGTGACGACCCGCGCGAGCACGAGGGTCAGACCGCCCTCCCCGGTACCCCGACCCGTGGAGTCGGGATACCGGCTCGGGGCACGGCGTTGGCCCTGGTCGTGTTGGCCGTTGCCGCCGTCGTCGACGGCGACTCCGAAGTCCCGGGCGAGACCGGCGAGGCCGTCCGCGTACCCCTGCCCCACCGCCCGGATCTTCCACGCGGTGCCGCGCCGGTAGATCTCCACCAGCGTGACCACGGTCTCGCGGGACAACGGCGGCGGCGCGAAGCGGGCGATGAGGGCATCATGATCATTATGGATGGTGACGGCGAGAGCTGGCAGCCGTCCGAAGGGCGTCGTACCGTTCTCGGGGCTGGCGGCGATCACGACACGTTCGGCGCCCGGGCGCAGCCGGCCCGGATCGACGGTCACCGCGCTGCCCGAGAGCGCCACGCCCGGCGCTCTGGGCTGGTTGTAGAACACGAAGTCGCTGTCCGCGGCGACCTTGCCGTTCGCGCCGGTGACGAGCGCACAGACGTCGAAGGGGCCGGCGAGCCGGACCGAGACAGGGCCGGGAGGCAACGGCCCGTTCGCGCCAGGTACCAGGTCCCTCATCCGTTTCCACCCCTGTAGCCGTGTTCGTCCGCCATCGAGCGTTCGTCCGCCATCGAGCGTTCGTCCGCCATCGAGCGTTCGTCCGATGGTGCCATCCCGGGCGTTCCGCGGTGTGTCCGCGTTCCGTCACCCCTGGCCAATCCGTGGGGTTAGGTGGCTTTTGCGAGGTTCGGTAGCTCTCATGGGATTCGGTGGCTGTTGTGGGGTTCGGTGGCTGTTGTGGCTGGTTTGATTGCCTTGTCGGTCTGTCCGGTCGTACCGTCACCTCGGTTGCCATGATTACGTGATCAATGGCCTGGCTGCGGATTTTCCGGTGGGCTCACGCCGCTCATCGCGATCGAGGAGAGCCGGCGACCATTGGTGGGGGGCCACTGAGGGGATGATCGAGGCGCCGTTCCGCGGTGCCCGGAGCAGGGTGGGCCGCCGTTGAACGACGTCATGGGCTACGCCCTGCTCAGCCTGGGCACGGGCGCGCTCTACGCCCTCGTGGCCTCGGGTGTGGTGGTCATCGCCCGTGGGGCCGGTGTGCTCAACCTGGCCCAGGGCGCGCTGCTGGCCTGGGCGGCCTATGCCTTCCATGGGCTGCATGCGGGGTGGGGGCTGCCGCTCGGCCTCGCGGCGCCGCTGGCCATGCTGTCGACGACCGCCATCGGGGTCGTGTTCCACCTGCTGGTGATGCGGCGGCTGCGCGAGGCGACCTCGCTGCTGCGGCTGATGGCGACGCTTGGTCTGCTGATCATCTTGCAGTCGTCGCTGACGCTGATGTTCGCCGGTGCCGTGCGCACCTCCCCGACGGTGCTGCCGACCGGCAGGATCACGCTGTTCGACGAGCCCGTCGGCGTGTCCGTGTTCGTCCGGCTGGCCGTGGTCGCCGTGCTGGTCGCGGGGCTCTGGGCGGTGTTCCGGTTCACCACGGTGGGCCTCGCCGCGACGGTGGCGGCGGAGAACCTCCGGGCCGCCGCGACCTTCGGTTGGTCGGCGGACACCGTCGCCGCCGCGGCCTGGGGCGCCGGCAGCGCGCTGGCCGGTCTCGGCGGGGTCCTGCTCGCGCCGCTGCAGAACCCGTTGTCCTCGGCGAACCTGCTCCTGCTCATCGTCCCGGCGCTGGCGGTCGCGCTGGTCGCGCGGTTCCGCTCCTTCCCGATGGTGCTGGCGGGCGGGCTCGCCCTCGGGGTCGTCGAGGTGGAGACCCAGTTCCAGCTGGTCGCCGAGCACCCCTGGTGGCGCGGGGCCGACCGGGCCGTGCCGCTGGCGGTCATCGTCTTCTACCTCGCGATCCGCGGGCGGGGAATACCCGAACGCGGCCACCTCGCCGAACGTCATCCTGCCCTCGGCAGCGGCCGGGTGCATCCGCGCGCCCTCGCGGTCACCGTGGCGGCCACCCTGGCGGCGATCTGGTGGCTGCTGCCGGTCGACTGGGTCGACGCGATCGACGCGAACGCCCTGTGGGCGCTGGTCATCCTGTCCGTCGTCGTGCTCGTCGGGTTCACTGGGCAGTTGTCCCTGGCGCAGCTCGCCTTCTCCGGCATCGCGGCGTTGATCGCCGGACGGCTCGTCGCGACCCGCGGCTGGCCGTTGGAAGCGGCCATGCTCGTCGGGGTCGCCGGCACGGCCGCGGTCGGACTGTTGTTCGCCCTGCCGGCGCTGCGGACCCGGGGCCTGCAGTTCGCGGTGGTGACCCTGGGCCTGGGCACCGCCGTCGACGCTCTGCTGTTCCAGCGCGGCTACCACTCCCCGGCGCCGAGGAGCGCGGACTCCATCGGTTCGCTGTTCGGCGATCTGGCCTCCCCGGAGGGCACGGTCGTCGGCCGTCAGACGTTCCTCGGCATCGAGCTGGACAAGGTTGCCAACCCCCGCGGGTTCGCGACCGTCTCCGTCCTCGCCTTCGTCCTCGTCGCGCTGGCCGTCGCCAACCTGCGGCGCGGGCGCGCGGGCCGGCGGCTGATCGCGGTACGGACCAACGAGCGGGCCGCCGCCGCGCTCGGCATCAGCGTGGTCGGCGCGAAGCTCTACGCCTTCGCGCTGTCGGCGGCCATCGCCGGATTCGGCGGGGTGCTTTACGCGTTCTACGTCTACGGGGAGCGCGGGAACATCGACTACGGCGGTGGCGCCTTCGCGCCGTTCTCGTCGATCATGCTCATCGCCTACGCGGTGGTCGGCGGGGTCGGCTGGGTCAGCGGGGCGTTCGCCGGGGCGACGATGGCCGCCGGGGCGCTCGCGACCCGGCTCGGCGGCTGGGTCGGCGACCTGCTCGCCCGGCTCGGCGTGTTGCTGCGGGTCGTCGTGGCGGCCCTCGCCGGGCTGCTCGGCCTCGCCGCCGGTGCCTCGCTCGTCAGCGTGCCGCGCCCGCGCCGCCGGCTCGGCGCCGCTGCCCGGTACGCTCCCTGGGCCGTCGCGGCCGGCGCCGCCCTGGTCGCCGCGGTCTTCGGCGGATGGGTGCGGGACTGGCTGGCCGAGCTCGACCGCTACGTGCCGCTGATCGGCGGGATCGTCCTCGTCGTCGTGCTGTCCCGGTCGGGTGGGGGCATGGCGCCGGAGAACGCCCGCGCCGCCCGGCTGCTCCACGACCGCCACGTCCCCGCCGCGGCCGCCCGTCGCCGCCGCTCCGATGCCGCCCGCCTGGCCCGCCTGCTCGGCGCCACGCCCGCCGCGCCCGCCCCCCGCGCCTGTCGCGCCCGCCGTCCTGTCGGTCCGGGGTCTGACGGTCCGGTTCGGCGCGGTCACCGCGGTGCGCTCGGTCGACCTGCGGGTGGAACCCGGTCAGATCGTCGGGATGATCGGCCCGAACGGCGCGGGCAAGACGACGGTCATCGACGCGATCACCGGTTACACCCCGTTCTCGGTCACGTCGATGACGTTGGGCGGCGTCCGGCTGGACCGTCTGCCGGCGCACCGGCGGGCCCGCGCCGGCATCAGCCGGTCGTTCCAGAACCTGGAGCTGTTCGACGATCTGACGGTCATCGAGAACATCCAGGCGGCCAGCGACCGCCGGGACACCCGCGCCTATCTCACCGACCTGCTGTTCCCCCGGGGACGTCCGCTCGAGCCGGCCGCGGTCGCTGCGATCGACGCCTTCGGGCTGCGCGACGATCTCCTGCGCACCGTGGCGGAGCTTCCCTACGGTCGCCGTCGGCTGCTGGCCATCGCCCGGGCTGTCGCGGCGCGCCCCGCCGTGCTGCTGCTCGACGAGCCGTGCGCCGGGCTGGACGAATCGGAGAGCGCGGAGGTCGCGGGCCTGCTGCGTCGGCTCGCCGACGACTGGGGGCTGGGCATCCTGCTCAACGAACACGACATGGACGTGGTCATGGGGGTCTGCGACCGGGTGGTCGTGCTGGACGCCGGGGAGCGCATCGCCGAGGGGACGCCGGAGCGGGTGCGCGAGGACCCCCGGGTGCGGGTCGCCTGCCTGGGGGAGGCGGCGGTCCCGGCTCGGTTGACGGATCCGGCTCGGTTGACGGATCCGGCCCGGTTCGCGGCCGGCCCCGCGGTGCTGGCGGCGCGGGGCCTGTCCGCCGGCTACGGCAACGGCCCGGTGGTCCGCGACCTCAACCTGGAGGTGTACGCCGGCGAGGTCGTGACCCTGCTCGGCCCGAACGGTGCCGGCAAGACGACGACACTGCTGGCGCTGGCCGGCGCGATCCCGTCAGCGGGAGGCGAGGTCCTGCTCGCCGGGGCCGTGACGACCGCCGCGCTGCACGAACGGTGCCGGCGTGGCCTGAGCCTGGTTCCCGAGGAACGCTCGGTCATCATGGACCTCACCGTCCGGGAGAATCTCCGGGTCGGTCGATGCGACCCGGACCTCGCCCTCGCGGTCTTCCCCGAGCTCGCCGAGCACCTCGACCGGCGGGCGGGGCTGCTCTCCGGGGGGCAGCAGCAGATGGTGACCCTCGCGCGCGCCCTGGCGCGCCGGCCCACGGTTCTGCTCGCCGACGAGCTCTCGCTGGGCCTCGCGCCGCGCGTCGTGGACCGTCTGCTGGCGGCGGTGCGCGCCGCCGCGGACGACGGGCTCGCCGTGATCCTCGTCGAGCAGCACGTCCGCAGCGCCCTGTCGATCGCCAATCGGGTGCACGTCCTGCGGCACGGGGCCCTCGCCTGGTCGGGCACCGCCGCCCAGGCCCGTGCCGACCGGGAGATCCTGCTCGGCGCCTATCTGTCACCCGGGCGGCCGGCGGACTCCGGCGATGGTGCCCCGTCCGGTGGTGCCCCAGCCGGCGATGGCGCCCTCAGCGGCCCGCGTGCCTGACCCGGGTCAGCGTGTGCCTCAGAGTCAGGAGGCGGCCCGGCGCAGGATGTCCAGGCCGGAGTAGGTCTCCGGGCCGAGCGGCACGAAGCTCTTCGACGCGCTGTCCCAGCGGGCTCCCCGCAGCGTGGTGTTGAAGATCCGTTCCGCCCCGGGGATCGGCGTCGTCGCCGTGAGGTTCAGCCGCGGGACGATGCCGCCCAGGTCCAGGTCGGTGGTCCGGTTGAGCTGGTCGAGCAGGGTGCGGGCGGTGAGCTCGCCGGACACCTTGTTGCCCACCTTCTCGGCGATCTGCACGGACAGCCACGCGCCGGTGGTGGTCGTCGTGGTGCGCAGCGCGGGGGCCGCGTCCGCGTCCCCGCCGGCCTGCTCGGCGTCCAGTTCGGAGATCATCCGGGCGACCTCGGGGAACTGGCCGGCTTGGCTCAGCTCGGGGAACGCGGTCGCGACCACGAGGTTGTCCGCGGCCGGACCGAGCGTCGACAGGTACTTCGGCGAGAGGGTTCCGGCCGCGTGGCAGGTCCGGACCCGCTGGCCGGCCTGGGAGATCACCGCATAGGCGGCCTGGTCGAACACGACGAGCACGGCTCCGTCGGCACCGGACCGGGTGAGCTGGGAGATCGCCGGGGTGAAGTCGCTCGTCGTGATCGGAATACGGATCTTCGGATTGATCGGACGGTTTACCGCCTTCGCGCCGCCCTCGGCCATGATGATGAGCCGGTCGCTGGCGCTGAGGTCGTAGCCGACCAGCCCGAGGCGGGTGGCCCCCGCCTTGGCGAGCAACGACGGGCAGACCGCGGGGTAGAGGGTCAGCGGGCTGATGACGTAGCTGATCGGGGAGCTGAGCTCGGATCCGTCGGCCGAGATCCCGGCCGAACCGATGGACGGGACCCCCGCGTTCTCCAGGATGGGCATGATCCCGCCCGAGCCGCTGACCTCGCTGACGACCGCGAGCACGTGCTGATCCACCGCCTGCTGGGCGCACTTCCTGGCCATGGCGGCGTCGTTCTTCTCGTTGCAGTGCACGAGCTCGACCCGGTGGCCGGCGATCCCGCCCCGGGCGTTGACCCCGCGCACGGCGGCCCGGGCGGCGGCCACCATCTCCGGGTAGTTCGTCCCGGACGTGCCCACCGGGGCGATGATCATCAGCTTGACCGTCGATCCGGCCGAGGAGGTGCCGGTGGCTTCGCCGTCCGAGTCGCCACCGCACGCGGCGAGCGTTCCCGCCAGCACGGCGCCCAGAACCGCCGCGGCGAGCCGCCGGAGCCCGTACCGTCGTCCCACCGTGCCGCCTCCTCGTCGTGCGTGCCTCGTCATGCGTCCCGTGTTCCGGTCCCCTGCCGGGCCCCGCTGTCCCCTGCCGGGCCCCGCCACGGTAGACCTGCCTGCTCAGGACGGATACGCCCGGGTTAGCCGGGACCCGCACGGGCCGCGGCGCGGGGTCGCGTCCCGGCGTCAGATCACCTCAGATCACCTCAGAGCACCTGGGACCAGGCGTAGGTGAACCCCATGATCTGGTTGGCGAGGGTCTCCAGGCGGGCCGCGACGGTTGGGTCGAGTACTCGCCCGTGCGGGTCGAAGAGCGGCACCGCGGTGTTCAGGGTGACTCCCAGCGGGGTCGGCCAGCCGCGCAGGGCGTGCACCGTTGAGCGCAGGGCCGTCAGCGTCGTCCCGGCCGCCTGCGTGCCCCGGGCTCCGACGATCAGTGCGACCGCCCGGCCGTCCAGGTAGGGCCGGGGCGCGCCGCGCAGGTCCTCCAGATAGTCCAGGGCGTTCTTGACCTGGCCCGACATCCCGCCGTGGTAACCGGGAGTCGCGATCACGAGGCCGTCGGCCCGTTCGACGGCGGCGAGAAGGCGCAGCGCCGCGGCGGGACGTTCCTGGCGTTCCGGCGCGTACATCGGCAGGTCCAGGTCCGCCGCACCGAGCAGTATCGTCTCCGCGCCGGCCTGCCCCATCATCGCCAGCACCGTCGCCAGGGCCTGGTGGGTGGTGGAGTTCGCCCGGCTGCTGCCACCGATGCCGACGATTAACGGGCGGCGGCGACGGGCCCGCACCGGACCGGGACCGTCCGGCGGCATGCCGGGCGAACGGTGCGCCGAGACCCGGCTGGGCAGCCCGGAGACGGGATCCGTACCGACCGTCTGGCTGCCCGTCTGGCTGCGCCCGCTCCTCGGTTCGCCGTTGCTGGCACCCGGTTGGAACATGCCGAATGTGTCTCCCACTACCCCTCCTCGTCCCGGATCCGGCGTCCCGGATCCGGCGTCCCGGATCCGGCGTCTCGGTCCGGCGTCTCGGTCCGGCGTCCCGGATCTGGCTCATGTCGGTCCGGCGATGGACCGCCACCCGCGTGCCGTCGCGTCTGTCCTATCGCGGATGTCCTAGCCGATGTCCTATCGGACGGGCTGACCACACCGATCGAGGGGGTTGCGGGTCCGGCGCAGCGCGGCCGGCAGCGCGCGGGCGCCCGGCCCCAGCTCGGCGATCCGGTCGTGCGGATTCGAGATGCGGCAGCGAAGCAGCGACAGGCAGCCGCAGCCGATGCACGAGTCGAGTCCGTCACGCAGCGCGACCAGAGCCGCGATCTCGTCGTCCAGCCGGCCGCGCCACCGCCGCGAGACCGCGGACCAGTCCGCCTTGGTCGGCGTGCGCGACTCGGGCAGCGACGACAGGGTCTCCCGCACCTCGTCGAGACTGAGCCCGACCGCGGTGGCGGCGCGGATGAACGCCAGCCGCCGCAGGACATGGCGCTCGTACCGGCGCTGCCCACCCGAGGTCCGGGTGGCGGTGAGCAGGCCCCGCTGTTCGTAGAAGCGCAGCGCCGACGCGGCGAAGCCACTTCGTTGCGAGAGCTCACCCACGGTCATCAGATCGGTAGGAAGCATGCCCGCAGACTATGGTGTTGAAGTTGAACTCAACATGAGGTTCCCGGAACCCGGCGGCGCCGCGACGGGCTGGCCGTCACGCCCCGTCACTCTTCGCCACGCCTCGTTACGTCTCGCCGCCCCTCGTTGCCCCGCGTCGCCCCTCGTCACGCCCTGGCTCCGTGGTAACGGGGATCACCCCCGGCCGTCCCGGCAGCGCGTTTGCCGCGGTCGCCGCCCATGGCAGGCTTCGTCGCGATGGACGACATCACGCATCGGCGGTTCAACCCGCTCACCGGCCGTTGGGTTCTGGTCTCGCCGGGGCGGACGCGGCGACCGTGGCACGGCGGTCAGGAACCACCGCCGGTGCCGGCCGCAGTCGCCCATGATCCTCTATGCGACCTCTGCCCGGGCAACCTCCGGGCCGGCGGTGAACGCAACCCCTCCTACTCCGGTACCTACGTGTTCACCAACGACTTCCCGGCGCTGCGTCCCGACCCGGTCCGGCCCGCCGGCCCGCCCGTCGCCCCGCCCGCCGGCCCGCCCGTCGACCCGGCTCCGGTGTGGCCGGCGAGTCCCGGATCGGGCCTGCTGCGCAGCGAACCGGCCCGGGGGACGTGCCGGGTCGTGTGCTTCGGCCCTCGTCATGATCGCGGGCTCGTCGACATGACTCCGGCCGAGGTCCGGGCGGTCGTGGACACCTGGGCGGCGCAGGAGGAGGAACTCTCCCGCACCTGGCGCTGGGTGCAGGTCTTCGAGAACCGCGGCACCGCGATGGGCGCGTCGAACCCGCACCCCCACGGTCAGATCTGGGCCTGCGACGTGTTGCCCGACGAGCCGGCCGCCGAGGACGCGCGGCAGCGGGAGCACTTCGCCCGGTCTGGCAGCTCTCTGCTGATGGACTACGCCGAGATCGAGACGGCGGCGGGGGAGCGGGTGATCCTGGCGGAGGAGCACTGGCTCGTCGTCGTGCCGTTCTGGGCGCTGTGGCCGTTCGAGACCCTGCTCCTGCCCCGGCATCCGGTCGACCGCCTCGCCGCGCTCTCCGATGACCAGCGGGACGGGTTGTCCCGCCTGCTCGGCCGCCTCCTCACCGGCTACGACGCCCTGTTCGACCATCCCTTCCCGTTCTCGATGGGCTGGCACGGGGCGCCCGGGCCGCATCCCGCGCCCGGACCCC
>NZ_CDXDOR010000015.1:25270-38686 GCF_978021225.1 Frankia sp. CeTa3Moorea
CCGGACCTTGATCCTGGCCGGGGACCCGGCGATCCACCCGCGGTGTTCTGGCAGCTGCACGCCCACTTCTATCCGCCGTTGCTGCGCTCCCCGACTATTCGCAAGCATCAGGTCGGCTATGAGATGCTCGCCGACGTGCAGCGCGACCTCACCCCGGAGGCCGCCGCGGACCGGCTGCGCGCCGTCATGGCTCCCGTCGCCGCGAACCGGGCCTGAGCCGAGCCCGCGCGGCCGTAGTCATCCCGCGTGCCGCAGGGCCCACGACTCCCCGACACTGGCGTCATGAGAGCCGCCGAGCATCCGGCCGCCGAGCATCCGGCCACCGAGCGTGCGGTGCGCGCGTTCGTCGAGACCTACGGAGAGCGGCCCACCCACCTCGTCCGCGCGCCCGCCCGGGTGAACCTCATCGGCGAGCACACCGACTACAACGACGGCTTCTGTCTTCCGGTGGCCATCGACCGGGAGCTGTGCATCGCCTTGCGCCGTAACGAGGCACCCGAGCTCCGGCTGGTGTCCGAGCAGGATGCGGTGCCCGCCGTGATCCCGCTGCCGCCGCCGGGCCTCGACACCCCGGTGTCCGCCCGGGCACCCGGATGGGTCCGGTATGTCGAAGGCGTCGCGGTGATGCTGGCCGCCGAGTCGGCCTCCCGCGCCGCCGCCGGATCGGGGGCCTCCCGCGCCGCCGCCGGATCGGGGGGCTCCCGTGCCGCCGCCGGGTCAGGCTTCCCGGCCGGAGGGGGCCCGGTGCCCTGGCGTGGCACGCTGGCCAGCGACATCCCCGTCGGTGCGGGACTGTCCTCCTCGGCCGCGCTGGAGCTGGCCGTCGCCCTGGCCGGTGCGCATCTCGCCGGCTTGACGCCCTCGCCGACGGAGCTCGCCCTGCTCGCCCAGCGGGCGGAGAACCTCTGGGTGGGGGCGGCGACGGGCCTGCTCGACCAGCTCGCCTGCGCCGCGGGCGTGGCCGGCCACGCGCTGCGGATCGACTGCCGCACGCTGACGACCGAGCCGGTGCCGCTGCCGGGCGGGCTGGCCGTGGTGGTCATCGACACCGGCTCGCGCCGACAGGTGGTGACCAGCGAGTACGCCACCCGACGGGCGGAGTGTGAGCGGGCGGCGCGGGCGCTGGGCGTCGCCGCGTTGCGGGACCTCACGCCCCGGTCGATGGACGAGGCGGTGGCCCGGCTCGGCAGGTCCGCCCGGTCGGATGGGACAACCCGGCTGGGCGGAGCGGCCGGCGGGACCGGTCTGGACCCGGTCGCGCTGCGCCGAGCCCGGTTCGTCGTCGCCGAGAACGCCCGGGTCGACGCCGTCGCCGTGGCACTGCGCGCGGGCGACGCCCCAACGGCCGGGCGGCTGTTGCTGGCGGGGCATCGCGGGATCCGGGAGGACTTCGAGGTGTCGGGTCCGGAACTCGATGCGGCGGTCCAGGCGGCTTCGGCGGCTCCGGGGTGCTTCGGGGCCCGGATGACCGGCGGTGGTTTCGCGGGCTGTGCGGTGGCCCTCGTCGACAGGTCCCGGCTGACCGCCTTCACCGAGGCGTTCGAACCGGCGTACACCGCGCTGTCCGGCCGGCGGGCCGTGCTGCACATCTGCTCGGCGGTCGCCGGCACGTCCGTCCTGGACCTCGGGTAGTGACCGGGGAACGTCCGTCCCACCAGCTACGCCGTCGACGTCAGCCGCCGCACCCCAAAACCTGACTGACCACCTCAACCGGCACGATCTATCAGCGTGACCACATCCGTTCTCCTGATCACCGGGGCTTCCTCCGGCATCGGCGCCGCGACAGCGCGACTCGCCGCCAGCAAAGGGTGGCGCCTCATCCTCGCCGCCCGCTCTCACCATGCCCTTCACGAACTTGCCGCGGAACTGGGCGGCCCAGCCCGGGCCGTGGCAGCCCCCTGCGACATCAGCGACTGGGACCAGGTCACCACTCTGCCCACGCTCGCCCACGGCGCGTTCGGTCGACTCGACGCGGTGTTCGCCAACGCCGGCTCCTTCACCGCCACCTCCTTCCTGCGCGGCACCGGATCCCCGCAGCAGTGGCGCGAGATGGTGCTGACCAACGTCTACGGAACCGCCCTCGTCGCCCGGGCCACCCTGCCCACCCTCGTGCAGTTCCGGGGACACTTGGTGCTCACCGGTTCGGTGGCCGGCCGCATCACCGTCCCCGGGCAGCTCTACTCCGCCACCAAGTGGGCCGTCACCGCCATGGCCCAGTCCAGCCGAGCCGAGGTCACCAGTACCGGCGTGCGTGTCACCCTCATCCAGCCGGGACTCGTTAAAGCCGGCGAAACATCGCCCGACCGGGCCACCGACCCGAAACTCGGCACCACTGACGTCGCCCGTGCGGTCCTGTTCGCACTCGAGCAATCCGATACCGTCGATATCAACGAGATCGTCGTCCGGCCCACCGGTCAACAGCCACACCGCTGAAGGTCTACCTGGCCCGTCCAGCAGATAGGGGATGGCGTGGCTCGGCGTCGAGATAGGCAACCAGGACTCGATACTCTAAAATTCCGATCATGGCTCTGACCTGGGCCGTTGCACTACCGCCGGATCGCTGCAGAATCGGCCCACGATCCACCGCCGATCATGCCTTCAACCTGCGACTTTACTTTCGGGGTCGGGTCTCTGATCATCCCTGGAGGGATCGCAACGGTTGTGTCCGACTGTTGGATATCGAGGACAGGCGGGTCGCTGATCACCCCTGGAGGGATCGCAACGCGTGCATTCCGGCCGTGACGAGTGCCCCTCCGCTGGTCGCTGATCATCCCTGGAGGGATCGTGGTGGGGCACGGCGGGCCGGTAGCGGTGGGATCATGACTGGGAGCCTCAGGGACGGGAGAAGACTGTGATGTCCGAGGAAACCGCTGGCCCGTCAGGTGAATCTGCGGCCGAGCGTGAATCGGGGGCGCGGCCGCCAGCCGGTCGGGAACCGTCCGGGCAGCCGGCGCCCGATGCCGACGCGGGGCGCGACGCCGATACGGGGGCGGATGAGGCTCGGGCGACGTTTGAGGGCAGGTTCGACCTCCGTCCGGTCGACTGGGACGGCTCGTTCTCCCGAGTATGGAACGCGCGGCATGGCCAGGAGTTGACGAATGAGCTTGCCGCCGAACAGGAGCGGCGGGAGAACCGGAAGTGGTTCGAGCGGTATAGACAGGAGCTGCTGGACCAGATGGATGCGGAGTCCGCCCGGGAAGAGGCGCGGCGCCGGGAGGAGGACCGCGAGCGGGCGGCGGAGGGCGGGCGGCCGGCGCGGGGGGCGGCGGACGAGGCGCTGCTCCGCAAGCTGGAGCTGCTCGATCGGTTTCCGCCCGTCGACCCCGGTGAACCCGACGAGCCGGCCGGGCCGGCCGACCCGCGGTGACCGGCGTGCCGGCGTCAGTCAGGGGTCGCGGTGGCGGAACCTCGGCTCGGCCGGGATCGGCCGTTCGAGAGGCGGCTGATCGTGGCGGACCTCGCCAACAGTGTCGGCGAGGGTGCGACGGGCCCGGGTGCTGTCCGGATGGAACGGGCCGTGCTCGCGTAGCGCGTCGGTGAGCGCGGCGCGGTAGAGGGGGACGGCGTCGGCGGGCCGGCCGGCCTGGCGGTAGGTGTCGGCGAGGGCGCCCCGGGTGGCGCGGGTGTCGGGGTGGCCGGGGCCGAGGAGCCGCTCGCGGACGGCGAGAACACGTTCGTTCAGGTCGACGGCCTGCGGAAGCCGGCCGGTGGTCCGGTAGACCTCGGCGAGCCCGTCGGCCGTGCGCAGGGTGCGCGCGTCGCTGACACCGTGCGCCCGACTCCGGTCGGCGAGTAGCCGTTCGAGCAGCGGCACGGCCGCCTCAAGCTGGCCGGTGCGCCGGTAGGTCGTCGCGAGGGCGTTCCGGGCGTCGACGGTGCGCGGATGGTCGCGGCCGAGGACGTGCTCGTGGCGGTCGAGGGCGCGTTCGAGGTGGGGGACGGCGTCGCCGGGTCGGCCCAGCCTGAGGTGGGCGGTGGCGAGGTTCTCGCGGGTCTCAGTGGTCTCGGGGTGGTCGGGGCCGAGGGTGTGTTCCCGGCCGGTCAGCGCGCGGCCGAACTCACGTTCGGCGTCATCGAGTCGTCCGGCCCGCAGGTGGGCGCGGGCGAGTCCGTCGACCGTTTCGAGGGTGTCGGGGTGGTCGGGGCCGAGGGTGTGTTCGCGGCCGGTCAGCGCGCGGCCGAACTCGCGCGTGGCGTCGTCGAGCCGTCCGGCCTGGTGGTGGGTGACGGCGAGTTGGTGGCGGCTGCCGAGGGTGGCGGGATGCTCGGGGCCGAGGACCCGTCCGCGGGCGGCGAGGGTCTGCTCGAACAGCGGCACGGCGTCGCCTACCGCCCCGATCCGGCGGTAGGCGACGGCGAGGCTGTGGCGGGTGTCGAGGGTGGCGGGGTGCTCCGGGCCGAGGATCCGCCGCCGGTCGGCGAGGGTGTCCCGCAGCAGTCGGGCCGCCTCGTCGCCGCGGCCGGCGGCGTCGTAGGCGCGGCCGAGGCTGTGCCGGCCTTCCAGGGTGTCGGGGTGCTCGGGGCCGAGGATGCGTTCTCGCTCGGCGAGGGTGCGCTGGAACAGGTTGACCGCGTGGTCGACCTGGCCAACCTTCTGGAACGCCCAGGCGAGGGTGTCCCGGCTGACCAGGGTGGCGGGATGCTCGGGGCCGAGGACGCGTTCGCGGTCGGCGACGGTGCGCTCGGCTAGGCGGCCGGCGGCGTCGATCCGGCCGGCGGCGAGGGTCACCTGTGCGAGGGTCTCCCGGCAAGCCAGGGTGTCGACGTGCGCCGGGCCGTCGAGCCGCTCGCGGGCGGCCAGGGCGCGGGCCGCGAGGGGGAGGGCCTGGTCGGCCCGGCCCTGCTCGAGCAGGTAGGCCGCCGAGCGTTCCGCCAGCCAGGCGGCCTCCGGACTGTCTGCCTCCAGACGGTCGGTGGCGTCGGCGTCGATGGGGTCGGCGTCGGTGGGGTCGGCGTCGGTGGCGTCGAGCACGGCGAGCGTGTGCGGGAGCAGCTCCCGCCAGGCGGGCCAGGCTTCCGGGTTGGCGGTGACGGCGTCGGGCAGGGCCGCGCGCAGCATCCGGGTCATGGTCGCGACGATCTCGTCGGCCTGGTCGGGGCTGGTGTGGGTGTGCACGGCGGCCCGCACCAGCCGGTGCATCGTCACGGTGTCCGTGTCGCGGTGGGCCAGGCCGTACCGCTCCAGGGCGCCGACGGTGTCGGCGAGGGCGAGCGGGTCGCCGGCCGCCGCCCGCAGCCCGGAATCGGGGATCGCGTCCGGCTCGGCGGTGAACAGCCGGATCGGGATCGGTTCGTTGTCGCCGTGCGCGACGATCCGCAGCAGGTGGCCGGCGGCCGGTGCCTCGGCGTCGAGCCGGCGGATCGGCTCGTCCCAGAGAGTGGCGGCGGTGGCCCCGGGCCGCCCGCTCACCTCCCCCTGTGCCAGGAGGACCTCCGGCCGGTCGATTAACACCTGAAGGTAGGTCTCGGCGGGGGTGCGGCCGGTGCTGATGCGGTGGGCGGCCTGGTCGAGGGCGAGCGGGTGGTCCCCGAGCCGCTCGGCGATCCGGTCGGCGACCGTCCGTTCGACGGCGGGCAGCCGGCCGGCGAGCAGGGTGACGGACTCGGCCCGGTCCATCGGTCCGACCGGCACGACCGGGCCGAGATGGTCCCAGCCGGGGTTGCGGGAGGTCAGCAGCAGCCGGCCGGGTTCGGCGGGCCGCAGCCAGTCCGGCAGCGTGTCGGCGTCGGCGGCGTCGTCGAGCACGATCAGCCAGCGGCCGTCGGCCCGGCCGAGGTTCGCGATCACGGCGGCCGGTTCCGCGTGGCCGGGCAGGCCCACCGCCGGGGCGAGCTCGCGTACCCGCTCGCCGATCAGCTCGGGGCGTTCCGCCGGCACCCACCACACGGCGTCGAGATCCGCCCGGTGCTGGCGGGCGTACTCGGTGACCAGGCTGGTCTTCCCGATCCCCGCGATTCCCGTCACGGTGACCAGCGGCGAGCGGGACAGCGCCTCGTCGAGACGGGCGAGCGCGGCCGTCCGGCCGACGAACCGGGCCGGCTGGTCCGGCACGTTCCACACCGCCGGCAGCTCCGGCGGGAAGATCCCCCGCCGGCCGGGGAAGCCCGGCGGCTGTTCCGGCTGTGGCCGGTCGCCACGCAGGGCCGCGAGCAGGCTGGCCCGGACGGCGATCTCGCTGCGGTCGAACAGGTCGACCGGGACGAGCTGGCCGAGCAGACCGGGCAGCGGCCGGTCCGCCACCCTGGTCACCAGCAGCCGGCGTTCGCCTCCGGTCGGGTCGGCCGACCACGCCGCCGCCCATTCGGCGACCGCGGGCGAGGAGCGCAGGTAGCCGTCGGAGACCACCGCGACCGTGTGCCGGGCCTGGCTCACCGCCCGGTCCAGCCACCCCACCCGGTGCGTCCCCGCCGGCGCCCAGGACTCAAGCAGGACCTGGTAGCCGGCATCCTCCAACGTCCCGGCGATCCATTCGGCCCAGGCCCGCCCGTCGTCCGCGTACGACACGAAACAGTCGGGAGCGCCGTGCCCATCGCCCCCGCCGGTCACCGTCCCAGCATGGCATAGTCACCGAAACGGATTAACCGAGGATGGCGTCGATCGCTCGGTAGACGCGTTCCTCGGAAACCGGGTACGGGGTGCGCAGGCTCTGCGCGAACAGGCTCACCCGCAGCTCCTCGATCATCCAGCGGAGGCGCCGGATCTCGGGCGCCGGCTCCCGGCCGGCGGGGACGGTGGCGAGCAGCTCCCGATAGGCGTCCTGGACGCGCCCGACGGTCGCGGTGTTGAGCCTGTCCCGCCCGGGATCGCGGGGCAGCCGCTCCAGCCGCCGTTCCAGCGCGGTCAGGTAGCGGACGAGGTCCGCCAGCCGGTCGGCCCCGGTGTCGGTGACGAATCCCCGGTAGATCAACGAGGTAAGCTGGTCGCGCGCGTCGGCCACCGACGCCGCCACCGCCGGGGCACGCAGCTCGCGCAGCGCCAGATCGACCGCGTGGGCGAGGCCGAGCACCTGCTGAACCTCGCGGACCACCTCGAAGGCGGTCTCGGGCAGTCCCGCGCGTACCGCGGCGAGCAGCGCGGTGAAGCCCGCTTCGTCCCAGGCGGGCCCGCCGGCTGCGGCGATCAACCGGTCGGCGGCGGCCCGCACGCAGTCGTCCAGCAGGTCGGCGGCGTCGCGGTGCGGGTTGTGGCTCAGGGCCAGCTTCGCGGCGTTCGACAGCCGGGCGTTGAGGCCGCGCACCGGGGAGGGGACGCCCAGCAGCACCAGGCGCCGGGTGCCGGCCCACATCAGCTGGCGCTGTTCGGCCTCGGTGTCGGCGGCCCGCACCGCGACCGAACCGCCCTCGTCAACCAGCGCCGGGAACGCCTTCACCACGTGGCCGCCTACCGCGTTGCCGCCCACCGCGTTGCCGCCGCGGCGCAGCTCGACGACCTTCGGCAGGGTGCCGAGGTCCCCCCACGCCCGCAGGCCGGCCCGCTCGAGGCCGTCCGCCGCGGCGGCGACGGCCTCCCGGGTCCTCGGGCGCAGCCGCTCCTTGATGGCGTCGAGGTCCTTGCCCTCGGCCAGCACCCGCCCGCCGGCGTCCTCCACCCGGAAGGTGAACCGCAGGTGATCCGGCACACCCGCCAGCGACCAGGAGTCGCGCGGGATCTCCGGCCCGCCCATCCGGCGCAGCTCGTGTTCCACCGCGGTGAGCAGGGGCACCTGGCGTGGCGTGATGTTCGCCAGGACCGCCTTGGCGTAGTTCGGCGCCGGGACGAAGCTGCGCCGCACCGCTTTCGGCAGCGCCCGGATGAGGGCGGTGACGAGCTCCTCGCGCAGCCCCGGCACCTGCCATTCGAAGCCCTCGGCGCCGACCTGGTTCAGCACGGCCAGCGGGATGTGCACGGTGACCCCGTCGGCCGCCGAGCCCGGTTCGAACTGGTAGCTCAGCGGCAGCGCGAGGTCGCCCGCCTGCCAGACGTCGGGGTAGTCGGCCTCGGTGATTCCCTCGGCGCCCGCGGAGACGAGCATCGAGCGCGGGAAGTCGAGCAGGTCCGGGGTCGTCCGGCGCGCCTTGCGCCACCAAGCGTCGAAGTGCCGGGCGGACACAATATCCGCGGGGATGCGCTCGTCGTAGAAATGGAACAGCGTCTCGTCGTCGACGACGATGTCGCGCCGCCGGGCCCGGTGCTCCAGCTCCTCGACGTCGGCGAGCAGCTCCCGGTTGGCGTGGAAGAAGGCGTGGCGGGTCTGCCAGTCACCCTCGACCAGCGCGTGCCGGAGAAACAGCTCCCGGCACAGGACCGGGTCGACCCGGCTGTACTGGACCGGCCGGGAGGCGACGATCGTCACCCCGTACAGGGTCACCTTCTCGTCGGCGAGCACCGCGCCCTGCCGGCGCGACCAGCGCGGCTCGCTGTACGTGCGATGCACCAGGTGGGCGGCGAGCGGCTCGATCCAGTCCGGGTCGATCCGCGCGGCGGTGCGGCCCCACAGCCGGGAGGTCTCCACCAGCTCGGCGGCCATCACCCAGGCGGGTGGTCCGGACGGCCGCTTCGGCGCGTCCTCGCCCGCCGGGTCCCCCGGGTCCGCCAGCGCGGCTGTCGGGTCCGCCGACGTGGCTGCCGGCCCGGTGCGCTCGGCGCGGTTCGACCGCCGGGCCAGGGCGGAGCCCGGCCAGAGCGCGAAGCGGCCGCCGCGGGCGCCGGCGTACTCCCGGCGCTCCGGGTCGTAACGACCAATATGCGACAGCAGCCCGGTCAGCAGGGCTCGGTGCACGGCCCGTGGATCGGCCCGTGGATCGGCCGCGCCGGAGCTATCGTCCCGGGGGGCGAGCCCCAGGCCGCGGGCCACCGCGGCGAGCTGGCCGTGCACGTCTTGCCATTCCCGGATGCGCAGGTAGTTGAGGAACTCCGTGCGGCACATCCGCCGGAACTGGTTGGCCGACAGCTCGCCGCGGGCGTCGCGCAGGTAGTTCCACAGGTTCAGGTAAGCCAGGAAGTCCGAGGTCGGGTCCGCGAACCGGGCGTGGCGGGCGTCGGCCGCCTGCTGGTGCTCGACCGGGCGCTCCCGGGGATCCTGGATCGCGAGCGCGGCGGCGATGACGAGCACCTCGCGCAGGCAGCCCTGCTCGTCGGCGGCGAGCACCATGCGGGCCAGCCGGGGATCCACCGGGATCTGCGCCAGCCGCCGGCCGAGGGGAGTGATCCGGTGGCGGGGATCGGCCGCGGTGGCGTCGAACGCTCCCAACTCGGCGAGGAGTAGTTCGCCGTCGCTGATCTGGCGGGGGTCGGGTGGATCGAGGAACCCGAACGTGGCCATCTCGCCGAGGCCGAGGTCGGCCATCCGCAGGATGACCGAGGCCAGGTTCGTCCGCAGGATCTCCGGATCGGTGAACTCCGGCCGGCCGGCGAAGTCCTCCTCGCTGTAGAGGCGGATGCAGATGCCGTCGGCGGTCCGCCCGCAGCGCCCCTTGCGCTGGTTGGCGGAGGCCTGTGAGATCGGTTCGATGGGCAGCCGTTGCACCTTGGTGCGGTGGCTGTAGCGGGAGATCCGCGCGGTGCCCGGGTCGATCACATAATGGATCCCCGGCACGGTCAGCGAGGTCTCGGCGACGTTGGTGGCCAGGATCACCCGCCGTCCGGTGTGCGGCTGGAACACCCGGTGCTGCTCGCCGGCGGACAGGCGGGCGTAGAGCGGCACGATCTCGGTGTTCGGCCGCTGCTCGCGGGTGAGTGCCTCGGCGGTGTCGCGGATCTCCCGTTCGCCGCTGAGGAACACCAGGATGTCGCCCGGGCCCTCCGCGCACAGCTCGTCGACCGCCTCGCTGATGGCCTGGGTCTGGTCGCGCTCGACCTCGCCGTTCTCCCTGCCGGTCCTCCGCCCGTCGGCCGGGCCGCTGGCCGATCCGCTGGCCGATCCGCTGGCCGGGCCGTCGGCCGGGCCGTCGGCCGCCGGGACGAGTGGGCGGTAGCGGACCTCGACCGGATAGGTGCGCCCGGACACCTCGATGACCGGGGCGTCCGCGAAGTGGGCGGAGAACCGGGCCGTCTCGATCGTCGCGGAGGTGATGACAATCTTGAGATCCGGCCGGCGGGGGAGCAACGACCGCAGGTAGCCGAGGATAAAGTCGATGTTGAGGCTGCGCTCGTGCGCCTCGTCGATGATGAGCGTGTCGTAGCGGCGCAGCTGGCGATCGGAGGAGATCTCGGCCAGCAGGATGCCGTCCGTCATGAGCTTGACCAGCGTGTTCTCGTGCACCTGGTCGGTGAACCGGGTCTGGTAGCCGACGACGCCGCCCGCCTGGGGAGCCGGGGTGCGCAGTTCCTCCGCGAGGCGGTCGGCGACGGTACGCGCGGCGATTCGGCGCGGCTGGGTGTGCCCGATCATCGCCCGGATCCCGCGGCCGAGCTCCAGGCAGATCTTCGGTAGCTGGGTGGTCTTGCCGGAGCCGGTCTCCCCGGCGACGACGACCACCTGGTGATCCCGGATCGCGGCGAGGATCTTGTCCTTGCGCTGGGTGACCGGAAGGATGTCGGGGTAGTCGAGCGTCGGGACGCTGGCCCGGCGCCGCTCCACCTGCAGCGCCGCCCGGTCCACCTCGGCGGCGATGGCCTGTAGGGCCCGCTGGCGCGCGGCGGGCTCGCGGGTGCGCCGGCTCTCGGCGAGCCGTCGGCCCAGCCGATGGGCGTCGCGAGGAGACAACCCGGTCAGCCGCGCGGACAGCTCCGCCGGTGGTACTGGGCCTGCCGGTGGTGACGGCTGCGGCTGCGGCTGCGGCTGCGGCGTGGGCGGCCTGGGCGGCGTGGCGGGAGGATTCAAGAGCTGCCTTTCCACACGTCGTCAAGCCTAGGACACAGCTGTCCCGGCGGCGTTGCGTTCCTCCGGCCCGTCGGGCGGTGGCGGTGACTCTTCGGTCAGCGAATTTTGGGGACCTGAGCACGGTCTGCGGTCCCTGGACCGTGACTAGCTCCCCCGACTGGGAGGTCGGGCCGTCCCGCTACCTTTTCGACGGATGAGCGGTCCGACGGATGAGAGGCGAGCCGGTCCTTTGCGGACCAAGGCGAGGCGCCGCCGGTAGCCTGCCAACGGCCCGCCCGGTCGGCGGTGGGTCGCTGCTCGACGCCGTCGCGGCCTCTATGCCGTCGCAAGCTTGTCGTCGACAGGAACCTCGATGCTGAGGGGACAGAGCCATCATGATGATGAGGTGCGAAGTCGGCCCCTACCCTGGTCCGGGCGACCTCCCCGGGCCGCGCAGGGCGTGACTGCCGACGGGCGGGAGGCGGCCTCGCCCGGGGTGCGGGAGCCGGTCCCGTGCGGGGTGCGCGAGGCAGTCCCGCTCGCGGCGCCGGCCTCCTCCGCCGCCACGGGCACCGCCGCTACCGCCTCCGTGGGCACGGTGACCGCCTTCGGGGAGGGCACGCTCGAGCTGGGCCGAGCCTCCGTCGAGTTGGGCCGGGCTTACCAGGCGCTGGAACAGGTCATGGGGCGCGTCCTCGTTACTCTGCGGGCGGTCGCGGTCCTGCTGACGGTGTGTTACGTCGCGGTCTGGCGCTGGTACGACCACAGGCCGGCGGCGATGGCCGTCGCGGGGCTGACGGTCATCGGCGGTCTCGTCTTCTGCGTCGTCGGCCTGCGACGCGGGATCCGTCGATCGATGACCACCAGCACGGTCGCGATGTCGACGGTCCTCGCCCTGACGGCCTCGTCCTGGTTGCCGCCCGCTTCGGTGGGGGACAGCGGGAACTTCGTCTTCCTGACCGCCATCAACGCCGGGATCGTGACGGTCTGGACATTTCCGACGGCCGTCGCGTCGGTCCTGCTCCTGACGCTGTGCGGCGCCACTCTCGTAGGCGGCTGGGGCCACAACCCCCAGGTCTTCTCTCAGACCGCCATGCTGCTGATCATTCCCGGTCTACTCGGGCTGGCGATCGGTCGACTGCGCCGGATCGCCCGTACGGCCGACCAGCGCTGGGCGAACGTTGTGGCCCGGCACCGCAGCGAGGCGGTGGTCCTCGCCGTCGCCCGCGACCGCCGGGAACGGGAGCGAGTCATCCACGACACGGTGCTGAACACCCTGACCGGCATCGCCTGGGGCGGGGGACGGGACGTGGAACTCACCCGGCGTCGATGTGCGCAGAGCCTCACCGCCGTGCGCGGCCTGCTCGACCGGGACGACGAGGCCGGTCCGCCGATCGGCGATCGGTTGGCCGAGGCCGTCCGCGACGCCGCTCGACGGGGGCTGCAGGTCAGCCTCGAGGACCGGCGTCTCCCAGCCGTCGCGGGGGAACCTCCCGGTGAGCCCCCGGCCGTGGTTGTGGAGGCCTTCGTTGGAGCGGTCGGCGAGGCGCTGGTCAACGTGGAACGGCACTCCGGCACCCGGCGTGCCTCGCTGCTCCTCGCCGGTGGCCCGGGCCTGCTCATCGTGACGGTGTCCGACGCCGGGTGCGGCTTCGACCCGCAGCGGGTCGACCCCGCCCGGCTCGGGCTGCGCGAGTCCATTGTCGGACGGCTGGTGGACGTCGCCGGGACCGCCCGCATCGACGCGCGCCCGGGGCAGGGCACCGTTGTGGAACTGCAGTGGCGCGCCCCGGACGCGACGACGGGGCACGTGACGCGACCACAGCCGAGCGATGATCGCGGCGATCGTCGGGACGTCGCCGCGATCGCCGCCGAGCTACGCGACGCCTATGCCGCCGGGCTGCGTCGGGCGCTCGGGCAGATCGCCGGGCTGTGGCTGATCATCATGCTCGTGCCGTTGGTCGGCACGGGTGGATGGGTGCGGACGATGGCTGGAGCGGGAGCGCTGTGGCTGCTGGTGGCCGCGCTCACCGTCACCTTCGTCCGGCGCGGACGGAGTCGGCCGATCAGCGGTCCCGAGGCGGCCGTGCTGCTGTTCCTGGCCCTCGCCGTCGCCGTCGCCGGCATAGCGAACACCGTCGGCGCGGACATCGTCCGGATCGCGGACTGGCCGTTGCTCGTGCTTCCCCTGCTCCTAGCGTTCATCACCGCCTCCCGGCCACTCTGGGAATGGGTGGGTGCGCTGCTGGTCGCGATCGCCATGATGATCGTTGCGGTGTTCCTGCGTGGTACCACCGAACCGCTGGTGCTGGCGCGGCTGGGGGTACTGATCTACGGTGCGTGCGGGGTGCAGATTGTGACCGCGATGCTGGGTCCCCTGCTGCGCGGCACCGCGGAGACGACCGCCCGCGCCCTGGCCGCCGAGGCTGAGGTCGCCGCCCAGGTGGATGCGTTCACCATGATCAGGTGGGAGCGGGCGCGGTGGTTGCGCACCGTGGGGTGGGAGGTGCTGCCGTTACTCGACGGAGTCGCGGGCGGTTGGCTGGACCCGCGGGAAGCCGCCGTTCGGAGCAGGTGCGCGATACGGGCGGCCGCCGTTCGTCGCATGATCACCGGGGGTGGTCCGTCGTCGGCG
>NZ_CDXDOR010000015.1:38981-55723 GCF_978021225.1 Frankia sp. CeTa3Moorea
CGCCGACGCCGAGGCTGCGGGAATGACCGTCCAGATCCAGCTGTCCGGCGATCTGCGGCTCGCGCCAGCTCCCGTGCGGGCCATGGTGGCCGATCAGGTGCGGGAGGTGCTCGCCGCCGTCCCAGGCGGCCGGGCGATTATGACGGTCCTGTGGACGCCGGCCGGCGGCAGTGTTTTCGTCTCGCTGCTCTGGCCGCAGGGCCTGCCGCCCCCGCAGCTCGGCTGCGGGGGAGAGGACCCGGGCGGGATCGAGGTCTCGGTGGAGCTGGACGATCGGTGTCTCAGCCTGGAGCTGACCTGGCCGGCGAGCGCGGTCACGGACCCGACCAGGCGGGTCGAGCCGATCGGCGGGATGGCGGAGCAGTAGGGCCGGCAGGCCGGCAGAACGGCGAGCCGGCAGAACGGCAGGCCGGCCGAGTAGTAGGCCGGCGGGCCGGCGGAGCAGCCGGCCGGTGAGCTGGGAGCGAACCGCGTTCAGAGCTCGGTGATGATGCGCCGTAGCAGTTCGGGAGTGTCACCCGGGGTCGTGCTGTCGACACTGAGCCGGTTATACACCTCCATGTACCGGTCGACGTCCTCGCGCTTGTCGAGGTAGGTGGAACCGGTGAGCTGCTCCAGGTAGACCACGTCCGGCAGGTCCATTTCGGGGAAGCGGAGGATCGTGAAGGCCCCACCCTCCGCCGCGTGGCCGCCGAAGGAGAACGGCATCACCTGCAGCGTGAGGTTCGGTAGCTCGGACGCGGTGATAAGGTGTTCGATCTGGGCCCGCATCACCTTCGGCCCGCCGATCGGCCGACGCAGCGCCGCCTCGTCGATGACTATCCAGAGCCGTGGCGGGTTCTTACGGTACAGCAGCTTCTGCCGGTTGAGCCGCACGTTAACCCGGCGCTCGACGACGTCGGCCGGTAGATGATCACTACCCCGTGTGATGATTGCTCGGGCGTAGTCCTCGGTCTGCAACAGGCCCGGAATGAACTGGAGCTCGTAGGTCCGGATGAGCTGGGCCGCCTCCTCCAGACCGATGTACGGCTGGAACCAGGACGGGAGAACGTCGTTGAAGTGCTGCCACCAGCCAGCGGCGTTCGCCTCCCGGACAAGGGCCAGCAATGGGGCGCGCTCTGCATCGTCCGTGACCTGATAGAAGGTCAGCAGGTCGGCGACGTCGCGTTCTTTGAAGCTGACGCGGCCAAGCTCCATCCGGCTGATCTTCGACTCTGAGGCGCGGATGTGGTAGCCGGCGGTTTCCCGGCTGATGCCCTTCTCCTCGCGAAGTCGACGGAGCTGAGAGCCGAGCAGGATCCGACGTACGGTCGGTCCACTTCCCGGCTGAGCTGTCGTCACGGTCGGCCCCCTCGCCATGGTCAACACAAGAGTAAGATAATCGATCTTCTGGTTCCGGATGGGTGGCTGGTTCTCTCGTCTGGGTGACACTCGCGTGTTTAGCGTGGTGAGGATTATTTGTATACACGCTCACGGGGAGTGTCGACGGCGGGTCTCCGTTTAACGGGGGATGAGGATGCCCCCGGCTGTCGGGTACGGGCGCAATGGTGTGGACGATGACATGTCCGGACATTCCACTCTCACGCTGCCAGATTCCAGGGGGCGTGAGGACTTCGGGCCCTGGACGGCGATCGTGTACTTCCTACTGTTGCTCCCCACGGCTCCGCTCCTCTTCGCTCCTCCCCCCACTCTCCCGTCGGGTTCCCCTCCCCGTCGGGTTCCCCCGGACCCGGCGACCGGTCCCGCAGCCACGTGTCCCCTGGCCGCCCGCCCCGTGGCATCCACCCCGCGGCCACCAGCTCTCCGGCCGTCCGGCCTCTCCGTCGTGCCGCCTCTCCGTCGTGCCGCCTCTCCGTCGTCCCGCCCCTCCTCCAGGCCTCGGCCTCCCGCCGCGGGTCTCTCCGGGTTCACGCCGACGCGCTCTTCGCCGGCGCGCTGGTTCTGGTGCACGATCTCCGTCGAGTGCTGTTGAGGTGTCCCCCGTTGTTTTACAGCTATGTCGCGGGCCCCGGAGCCACGAGTGGACCGGAAGGGCCACGGTTTTCGCTACGCCGAGGCTATGACCTTGTGCACAGTCAGGTCGCGCGCGGCCGGCCTCCCGTCGTCCGGGGAGCCGGAGTGCCCCGTCGTGAGCGCGCATCTTTCCCCCAGGTCGGGGATCTTTTTCTCCTGGCTCGGCCCGCGGCCGCCTCGTACGGGTGCCCGGTGCACGGATCGGATTCGTCACTCTTCGGATTTTTCGGACGTTTCGCCTAGTGGTGTCGAGACCCGTCCATGGTTCTTCGGGGAGCCCCATGGACGGGCTGGGCGCAGATTCGTGGTGTTTTTATGGTGTTTGTGATGAGATTTTTAGTGCCTTCGGTGGTTAGATCAACATCCTTGACGCTTCCGTTAGATGCTGTCGATCTTCTCTTGATCTTCTCTTGATCTTTCATTGATCTTTCTTTGGGCTGCCCTGGGGCCGTCCTGGGACTGGTTCGGCGTGGAGGCCGTGGCGGCGCGAGGCATCGGGCCGGGCGTCTGTCGCCCGCTTGATGCACGTGCACCCGACCGTGCTGTATCGTGAGCCAAAGTTCGTGCAGTCGCACACGCTGGCATGGTGGGACGATCTTCCGGGGGGTGTTCCGTCATGGTTTTGGCTGGCAGTCGGTCGGCGGTCGGTGGTTGGCCCGTCGGTGGTATAGCGAGCGGACGGCGTGGGTCGGGGCCGTGGCGGCACGGCTTCCCGGGGCTTCAGGAGATCGACATGAGCAAGATCTACAGCGGTATGCCTGCCGCGGCGCTGCAGCGCGTGACATGGCAGAAGAGCCGCCGGAGCAACTCGCAGGGAAACTGCGTCGAAATGGCGAAGCTTCCGGGCGACGAAGTTGCCGTCCGTAACTCTCGGCATCCAAACGGACCCGCTCTGGTGTATACCCGAGCTGAAATCGAGGCTCTGATACTCGGCGCCAAAGACGGCGACTTCGACAACCTGCTCCAGTAGCTGAGTCCGTCATGGCTTTCCCGGTTCCGGCAGCCTCGACGAGGCGGGTACGTTCCATCGCCGCGTGGGCTCCCCCTGCAGGGAGCCCACGCCGGGTCGTGGACGGTGTGGGCACCGTGGCCGATTGTGGTCTGGGGGGCGGTGCCCGCCCGGACCGGGCGGGCACGTGGCGAGACGGTGCCAGCCCCGCTCCTGCACCTAGCAACCCGCTCACGCGGCCCGCGGTCTCGTTCGCGTTCGCGTCGCTCCCGGCCAACCGGACCGGAGACAGCATGCCCACGTCGATCCCTGAACGGATCTTCAGCTCGGAGGATCTGCCGCTCCTCTCACTTCCCGGTGCCGACGGGCTCATCACCTGCCAGTGGATTCACGAGTCCATGAGGGTGCGGACCCCGTCGGGACGCGGCGGTGACGCCATCCGTGGCGGTGACGCCATCCGCGGCGGTGACGCCATCGAGGAGCGGCGGCGCGCGCAGGTCGGTTTCGTCCTGGTCGAGCCGGCCTGGCTGGTTCGCGCGGCGGCCGAGCGGCTACGCGCACCGGCAGTCGACGCCATCGTCCTGCACGCTCATGCCAGCCCGCCCGGTCGCAGCGCGCTGGCCTTGGCGTTCGCTTCTCATCTGCGCAATGCCCTGAGACGGCCGGGAGCAGGCGATACGCCCGCCCCCGGCGGCCCCCCCGGGTCCGGCGGCGAGCCGGAGGTCGGTGACAACGTCGTCACCGCCGGGGTGCGGCCGGATCTCAGCGGCTTCGCCGATCTGATCCGGGTACCCCATCTGGTGACCGTCACCGACGGCACCGGTGCCGTCGCGGACACAGTTGTGTGGGAAATCATGACCGGCGCGCAGTTCGACACCTGGCTCGAGGGAGCTCCCCGGCCCGACCAGCGAGTCATCGAGGCGCACCTGCCCGGTCTGTTGCGTCTGCGCGGCCTGCACCGGGTCGGCCGGCTGGATCATCCGGGCGCCGGTGCTCTGCTGGACCTGCTGGGCGGCGGCTATCTCTCCAGCCGGTTGATCCACCGCTGCCCCCGGGCCGTCCTCCCGTTCGTCGCCGCGGCCTGACCCCCGGTTCCCCGCCGGGGAACCGGGGATACCCCGTGTCTACCTGTATCCTGCCGTTATCCTGCCGTTCGCCACTCGGGAGTGCCATGCGCGACGGTGGTTACGCGGCGCGCCTTCCACCACCTGACAGTCAGCCAGGGCCTATGGTCAAGCGCACCGGAACGCCGCTTTATGGGGAGAGTCGCGGATGACCGTATCGCTCGAGGACGCCCGTCGGATCATCGCCGCCGGGGAGAAATATGCGGTTCACCTCGGTCAACCGGTTAACATTGCCGTCGTTGACCACGCCGGAATTCTGGTTGCCCACGTCCGGATGGACAATGCCCGGCTCGAGACCGCGGATATCTCCGTCGACAAGGCGTGTGCGGCTCGGTCCTGGGCTCCGCCGGCCCAGCTGGTCAGTCATACCGGTGGCGAGGGACACACTGGCGGCAAGGCGCAGGCCGGCGGCGAGGCACCTGCCGGCGGCAAGGCACCTGCCACAGGTGACGGCCGCGTCGGACGGGAGCGTCCGTCGCCGGCGGAACCGGTCGTTACGGGTCTGCCCGGTGCGCTGCCGCTGTGGCGGAACGGGGTGATCGTGGGGGCCGTCGGGGTGAGCGGTGGTCCCGCCCCCCTTGACCAGGCCATCGCCCGGGCCGCCGCGGCGGCGTTCTGACCTGGCCGACCTGGCCGACCGGGCCGCACTCCCACGGGGTATCGCACCCCACGGGGTACCGCGTGGGGAGCCCGAAGCGGGATCGGATCCTGAAACCGGGAGCGATCGATCTTCGGTGAATCTCACAAAATCAACGGAATGGCGCCGAAGAGTGGTCCTCCTGGTTCAGGCTTGATGGAGTGAGGAGCATCACGGCTCTGGGGGCCGGGCCGCACCGGCCTCGGCGCCGTCGTGCGGACCGTCGGGCCGCGCTGCTCGGGCTCGTGAGTCTCCTGATCGTCTTGGGAGCGGTCGGCTGCCGGGTCTCCACCGACAGGCCGACCGCACCCCCGGCCTGCGCGGCGCCGGGCGTCGGTCCGGGCGCGATCAGATTCGGCCTGCTCTATCCGGACACCGGAAACGCGGCGTCACTGTTCCGGTCCTTCCGGGCCGGAGTGGACGCCCGGCTCGGGGTGGCGGACAAGGCGGGTGGTGTGTATGGCCGAAAAGTGGTCTATGTCTGGCGGGATGACGCCTCGAATCCCGCCGGGAACCAGGCCGCCGCCCAGGGGCTCGTGGAGGACGACCAGGTGTTCGGAATCATCGAGTCGACCTCCGTGGCCAGTGGTTCCGCTGGTTATCTCAATAGCCGGCGAATACCGGTGACCGGTACCTCGCTGGAAGCTGCCTGGACCCACAACGACAACATGTTCAGCTACTCGAATATGATCTTCGACGGGCCGTCCGTCACGACCTGGGGTGAGTTCGTCGCCGAGCGCGGCGGCCACCGGGCGATCATCGCCCAGTCCGGGTTCTCGGCGACCTCCGTGACCCTCGCCGACAAGATGGCGCTGAGCCTCGCCGCGGCCGGGGTGCGGGTGCTCGGCCGGATCGATGCGACCGGGCCGGTCGACATCCCGGGTATCGGCCGGAAGGTGCGCGACAGCGGCGCGGACGTCCTGGTCGGCGCCGTCACCGGCGCCGCCTTCGGCCAGGTGGTCCTGGGCGCCCGGGTGGCCCGGGCAGATCTGCGGGTCATCCTGTCGCCCACCGGCTACGACCAGCGTCTCCTGCAATTGTTCGGCGGAGTGCTGGCCGGGGTCTACAGTTTCGTCGACTACCTGCCGTTCGAGCAGGAGACTCCCGCTCACCAACGGTTCCTGCAGGCCATGCTGGAGTACGCGCCCCAGGTGTCCCCGCCGGCCCAGCAGGCGGCCCTGTCCGGGTGGATCTCGGCGGACATGTTCCTGCGCGGCTTGGTGGCCGCCGGGCCATGTCCCAGCCGGGAGACGTTCATCAGGGGCCTGCGGGCGGTGCGCGGCTATGACGCGGACGGGTTGCTGCCCGCCCCCGTCAACTTCGCCGCCCATTTCGGGCAGATCACCCGTTGCTACACCTTCCTTCAGGTCGCCGCGGACGCGAAACGTTTCGCGCTGGTCCCGCCCGTACCACGGTGCGGGACCGAGATCGGCCGGTAGCACGTGCCCCATCGCGGCGCCGCGATGTGAGCTGCGTCCGCGCCGCCCGTGCCTCCTGACCAAGAACTTCGGACTAGCCTCGGACTAGCATCGCTGGGGCGGCAGAAGACGTTCCAGTCCAGGACCGGTTACCCAGCCGGCTCGGGATCGTTACGAGGACGACACGGGCCGCACCCCGATCTTCCGTGATCTGCACCAGGAGAAGCCAGTGAGCTCAACGCCCGTCAACGTCACCGTAACCGGCGCCGCCGGTCAGATCGGCTACGCGCTACTGTTCCGCATCGCGTCGGGCCAGCTGCTGGGTGCGGGCACGCCGGTGAAGCTGCGTCTGTTGGAGATCCCGCAGGCCGTGCGGGCGGCGGAGGGCACGGCGCTGGAGCTGGAGGACAGCGCCTTCCCGCTACTGGCGGGGGTTGACGTGTTCGACGACGCCAAACGGGCCTTCGAGGGCACCAACGTGGCCCTCCTCGTCGGCGCACGCCCGCGGACCAAGGGCATGGAGCGTGGTGACCTGCTGTCCGCCAACGGCGGGATCTTCAAGCCGCAGGGCGAGGCGATCAACAGCGGGGCCGCCGAGGACATCAGGGTCCTCGTCGTCGGGAACCCGGCCAACACCAATGCGCTCATCGCTCAGACGCACGCTCCGGACGTGCCCGCCGAGCGATTCACCGCGATGACCCGGCTTGACCACAACCGCGCGATCGCGCAGCTCGCCAAGAAACTCGGCGTGCCCAGCACCGAGATCAAGAAGATCACGATCTGGGGTAACCATTCGGCTACCCAGTACCCGGACATCTTCCACGCCGAGGTGGGCGGACGCAGCGGCGCCGAGGCGGTCGGCGACCAGGCATGGATTGCCGACGAGTTCATCCCGCGGGTCGCCAAGCGGGGCGCCGAGATCATTGAGGTGCGCGGCGCATCGTCCGCGGCGTCGGCTGCCTCCGCGGCCATCGACCACATCTTCACCTGGGTCAACGGCACCCCGGCGGGCGACTGGACTTCGGCGGCGATCCCGTCCGACGGCTCCTACGGGGTGCCCGAGGGACTCATCTCCTCGTTCCCGGTCACCGCATCCGGCGGCCGGTTCGAGATCGTGCAGGGTCTGGAGCTCGACGCCTTCTCCCGGGAGAAGATCGACGCCTCGGTGCGTGAGCTGGCCGAGGAGCGGGAGGCGGTCCGCGCGCTCGGCCTCATCTGAGCCGATTTCTCCCCGCCTGCGCAGGCTGGTGAAGCGGAGGGAAGTGCGGAGGGCTGGTCACGGTTGCCGGTCCGGAAAACGTGATTACCCCTCCACAACTCCGCGCCATGCGGCGGGAGATGACGCGAACGGCGGACTTCCCGGCGTCCGTTGTGGTTTCTTCTTGAGGGACGTCGGTACCAGTGCCGGCGCCCGCGGCGTCAGCCGACCGAATCGCATGCGCGCGGGCGACGGGGGATGACGAGAAATCCGTGATCCGGTCTCCGTGATCCGGGATTCCGGCTCTCGGCTGGCCTGTCGCCGATGCGCCCGTCGGTCGTCGGCTTGGAGCCCTCGCCGCCGTCAATGGTGGCGAGACGTCCGAGGAGAGACATTGTCCCTCACGTCCGCCCAGCCCGTCCCCTCGATCCCACCGCATTCCCTGCTGCTGTTCCTGCTTCAGCTCGCCGTGCTGCTCAGTCTGGCAATTCTGCTCGGGCGTGTCGCCGTGCGCCTGCGGATGCCCGCCATCGTCGGTGAGCTTTGCGTCGGCGTGCTCCTCGGCCCGTCATTGCTCGGAACGCTGTGGCCGGCCTTCTCGGACTGGTTGCTTCCGCGTGACGCCGCGCAGTTTCACCTGCTCGACGCGGTGGGACAGCTCGGCGTTCTCTTCCTGGTCGCGCTCAGCGGGTTCGAGATTGATACGCGGATCATCCGCCGGCGCAGTCTCACCGTCGCCCGGATCAGCCTCGGTGGGTTGCTCCTGCCGTTGGGTTTCGGGATCGCCACCGGCGTGCTGATGCCATCCTCCCTGCTGGGCCCCGACGGCGACCGGACGGTCTTCGCGCTGTTCCTCGGGGTGACGATGTGCGTGAGCGCCATCCCGGTGATGGCGAAGACGCTCATGGAGATGCGTCTGACCCATCGGGAGGTCGGGCAGCTCGCGCTGGCCGGCGGGATCATCGACGACGCCGTTGGCTGGCTGATGCTGGCGGTCGTGTCCGCGATGGCGACCACCGGTGTCCGGGCGGGCGACACGGCGTTGTCGGTGCTTTACGTCCTCGGGGCGGGGATCTTCGCGTTGACGATCGGCCGGGTCGTCGTCCGGGCCGTGCTGGGACGGATCATTGCCACGAGTGGTGCCGGGGCTGGGGCTGGCGCCGATCCCGGCGCCAGGAGCGGATCGGTCGTGGCCTTCGTGGCCGTGCTGGTGCTCGCGTCGGCGGCCGGGACGCAGGCGTTGGAGCTGGAGGCGGTGTTCGGCGCCTTCCTGGGCGGGGTCGTCCTCGGGTCGTCCGGCCTGGTGGATCATGCCAGTGTCGCCCCGTTGCGAATCGTGGTGATGGCGGTGCTCGCGCCCATCTTCTTCGCGACGGCGGGCCTACGTGTCGATCTCACCGCTCTGGGTGAACCCCGGGTTCTGCTCGCGGCGGTGATCGTGCTCGCGGTCGCGGTCTTCGGCAAGTTTGCCGGTGTGTACGCGGGGGCACGGGCCAGCCGGCTGACCCCCTGGGAGGGTCTTGCGCTGGGCGCCGGCATGAACGCGCGGGGGGTCATCGAGATCGTGGTGGCCAGCGTCGGCGTGCGGCTGGGGGTGCTCTCCACCGAGACGTACACGGTCATCGTTCTGGTCGCGATCGTCACGTCGGTCATGGCTCCGCCGATCCTGCGCCGTGCCATGCGACAGGTTGAGCAGACCGCTGCCGAGGAACAGCGCCGCCTTGTGCTGGACGGTCACCTGGTGGCGGGCGGTCACCTGGTAACGGAAGGTCACCTGGTGGCGGGCGGCCGCCTCGTGCTGGACGGTCACCATGCGAGCGGTGCCGGTGGCGTCGGTGCCGCGGAGGCGGGCGTCATTCCCGTCGCGAGGCCCGGACGCTCCCCGGAGTTCGGTCCCGCGCACGACACCGAAGGTCGGTGAACCCACCCAATACAACGGGTAGGGACGGGTTAGAATTCGAGGACGAATCCGCCGACTGACGGACCACCAACCGTCGCGTCGCCGGATTTCTGCGGGCATGCCTACGGGGGACTCGTGACGGACCGGCTGACCGAGGCGGAGATCGAGGCGCTTTCCGCCACCTTCACCAACCAGATGAAGGCGACTCATCTGTTGGAACGTGCCGGGCTGGCTCGTCGGCACCATCCGCAGTTCTACCCGGGTGAGTCGTCGTTCGAGTTCTGGTCCGAGCTCGCGTCGCTGTTGGAGAACGGGCTGTTGCCGGACGGCCGGAGGCGCATCCTCACCGAGGCGCATCGGGACTATCGGGGCAACCGGATCTTCGCTGACGCCGTCCGGGAGGACGGTGTCTCCCGCGGCGAGGGTGTCTCCCGCGGCGAGGGCGCCCCGTGGGAGGACGGCGTCCCGCGGCATGTCAGCGTTTTCTGCCTGGATGCCAGGCACTACAGCCGTCAGGACATCGCGACGCAGGCGAGCTGGCGGGAGGGGCTGCGCCGGATCGTCGACGAGGCGGCCGGAGGCGCCGGCCTGCCTCCCCGGTCGATCCGGCTGCGCCAGGATCGCGGCGACGGCTTTCTCGCAGCCGTGGCCGCCGACGTTCCCAAGGCCGTTCTCGCGACCGAGTTCGTCCGGGAACTGCGGATCGCGCTGCGGACCTACAACCGGGGGCGTAACGAGACCGGTCGAATCCGGTTGAGGTTGGCCCTGCACCAGGGCGAGGTGGGTATCGACGGCAGTGGTTTCGTCGGCGACGCGGCGGTGGTCGCCGCCCGGCTGGTCGACGCGGACCCCGTCCGGCAGCTGCTGGAACAGGACAAGGACGCGGAACTGGCGCTCATCCTATCGTCCGAGTTCTACCGCGGTACGGTGGCCGGGCGGCTGCGGGATCTCGACCCGGCGCAGTACCGCCGAGTCGAGGTGTCGGTGGCGGGCAAGTACGAGGGCCTCGCGTGGATCACGCTGCCGGGGCGCCCGTTCCCGGCGGTGCGGACCCCGTCGAACGGCTCCGGTCAGGGGCCGCTCGCGGACGAGAAGTGGGACTTCCTCATCTCCGCGGATCCGTCCGATGAGGCCTGGGGCTCCTGGATTGCCCGCGTGTTGGAAGGCCGGGGTCATTCGGTGCATCTGGCGGCCCTCGACGCGCTGCCCGGTGAGCACGAGATCGGTCTGCTGCACGAAGGGATCTCGCAGTCCCGGCGTACCCTTGCCGTGCTGTCGAAGAGCTACCTGGCCTCGGAGAAGATGCAGGCGGCCTGGCAGGCGGCCTGGCAGGCGGATCCCAACGGCGTGAAGCGCACGCTGATCCCGATCCGCGTCGAGACCTGTGACCCGGCCGGGCTGTTGCGCGGCATCAGCTACATCGATCTCGTCGACAAGGACGGTGCGGCAGCGGAGCTTGAACTGGTCAGGCAGATCGCCCGGTCCCTGAACGGCCGCGGTTCCCGGCCGTCGACTCCGCCGCCCTTCCCCGGGAAGCGATCTTGACCAGCCGCCGGCCAGGATCCTCGCGGCCCGCCGCCTCGACGTCGTCGGGGTCACCAGCGGTGCCGGTATCGGCGTCACCGGCGGCGTCGGCGGCGTCGGCGGCGTCGGCGGCGTCGATCAGCAGTCGGCCGAGCCCGCGGCCGTAACTCGTGCTCCCCTCCAGCCTGGACCAGTCGGCCAGCGCCGTCATCATGGCCCGCAGTCCCGCTGTGGACGGTTCTCCGGCGACCGCCTGCTCGGCCTGGCTCTGCACTCTCGCCAGCCAGGTCAGCGCCTCGTTGCCGGCTGCCCGGGCGCGCCGGGCCGCCTCGTCGATCCGGGCCCTGCGCAGGATCAGCCGGCCTGCCGCCGTCGGCGCCCCGGCCAGCCGGAGCAGTCCGGCGGCGCGCCCGCCCTCCGACCCGGCGCGCCCGTAGGCGGTCAGGGCCCGCTGCCACAGTTCCTCCGCGCGTTCCGGATAGGCCGTTCGCGACTGGATGATCGGGCTCCCGCCGGGCCGACGGCCGAGCGTCTGCGCCCCGCCATCCGGGAAGCCGGCCCAGTCGCCGCGCACCAGCGCCGCATGGGCCAGTGTCGCGTGGTCGGACCCGGCGCCGGCCTCGACCGCGTCCAACGCCATGCCGGCTTCGGCCTCCTGGTTCGCCCGGAACAGCAGATCCGCCCGCAGGATCCGCGCGTACGCCGCCGCCTGTGGCACCGGGAGCTCGTCGAGATGGGTGACGAAGAGGTCAGCCGTGTCCAGGGCCTGCATTGCGAGCGTTCCGGCAGGGTCGGCGGTCCGTGCGGCGCGTGCCGGATCGGCGCTGTGACCGTGCACAACCACGTGACGGGGCAGGCGATAGGGCAGGTGATGGGGGAAGCGATGGGGGCCGGGCCCGTGCCTCCGGCCGGTTTCGCGGTGGTCGACGCGGTGACCGGTCAGGGCCAGCTGTGCCCGCGCCACCCGGATACCGGGGATGATCTCGGCACCGAGCACGCAGATGACCGCGGTCGTCGGTTCGAGCAGTGCGTGCCGTTGCCGGGCGATGACCTGCGTCGTCCAGGCGATCAGCGGGGCGTCCGTCATGGTCCGCGGCGGTCCGGCTGGTCCGGCTGGTCCGGCTGGTCCGGCCAATCCGGCCGGACCGGAGTGCCCGGAGTGCCCGGAGTGCCCGGAGTCGGGTGGGGTCGGCTGGGATGGCGCCCAATTGGCCCGGTGGGCCCGGTGGGCCGGGCGTTCCCGGCGCGGACCGGGTACACCGGGACGCGCGGCGGGCCCAACCGGAGGCGGAGCGAACGTCCTCGTGGCCCAGGCCCGGACGACGCCGACGTCATCGGGGGACCAGTTGAGGTCGAGAGCCAGCGCGGCGAGGTAGAGCGCCTCGTGCGCCGCCAGGTGATCGGGGTCGGTCGGGTCGTGTTCGCTCTCCCGCAGCTCCCGCAGCGCTCCTTTCGCCCGGCCGGCGGCGAGCGCCGTCGCCGCGCGGACGAGATGGCGTTCCGCGGGAGGCGGGGAAGGATAGCGGAGGAGCACACCCGCGGGCTCGACGCGGTGCTGTTCGTGCAGCAGGAGCGCTACCAGGAGCCGGGCTGAGGCAAGCGGCATCGTTGCGGTGTTCCTTCACGGGCAGCGGGATGGATCCGGAGCCGGATTTCACCGGAAGAAAGAAAAAATAGCAGGACATGCCGACAGTACCCGGCGACCTGCCGCGCGGAAATCCCTTTCGGTGCTCTCGCCGCGGCCGGGTCGTGGCATCTCTGGTATCTCGTTATATTTTTATAATATTGATGAATGTCAGGCGTCACCCAAGGGCGTATTATTTGATTTCATCTGAAAATATGTTATTCATCGTCCCTCGGGAAATGCGGTGAACGGCGCGAAGACCAGGGCGGACGTAAGGCCGGGGTGGGCATAAGACCGGGGTGGACATAAGGCCGGGGTGGACATAAGGCCGGGTGGACGTGGTCCTCCGGCCGTCCGCAGGAGCACCCGGGCGTGCGGGACGCCGTCGACCCGGCTCAGATCGGATCCCATGGCACCGCGTCGTAGCGGCGGGTAAGCGCCGTCATGAGCCATTCGGATCCCGTGAAGAGGTGGCCGTCGATGGCCCGGACGGGCGCGATCCCGCGTGAGTTGGTGACGAAGGCGGCCTCGAAGCCTGCCAGGTCCGCTAGTCGCACGGGGGCCCGTACGCTGGGCGGGCCGCCGTCCGCCGGTGCCTGCTCCAACAGCGTCATGGTGACTCCGCGCAGGGCGGGAGCGTCCGGCCAGACGATCATGTTGCCATCGAAGAAACCGATGTTGGTCATTGCGCCCTCCGCGACGAGCCCGCCGGGGGCGGTCAACAGGGCGTCGTCGTAGCCGTCACGGCGGACGAGCCGGCCGTGCTGGATCTGCGCGAACGTCCCGAGATGCTTGAGGTGGGCGAACGGGCGCAGGTACGGCACTGACCGCAGCCGTTGGGGGGTGGTCGGCATGGTTGCCGGTTCGCCGATCGCGACGATGACGCGCACCCCTGCGCCGTCCGGCCGCTCGGTGACGACAATCCGGACCGTGGCATCCAGCGCGGTGGCGGCTGTCGCCGTGGCCTCGGAGCCGTTGGCGGCCGTCTGGGTAGCGTACAGTGCCTGCCGGATGCGGTGGCGAACCAGCGCGCCGTCCAGGGGCTCGCTGTAGAGCTCCTGGTTCGCCTCATCCAGCCGGGTGAGATGCCACCGCAGGCCCCGGGCCCGACCGGCTCGCACCTGCAGCACGGTGAAGTGGCCGTGGGGGAGCAGGGCCAGGCGATGTGGATCATCGGGGGGAACGGGGCGCCCGTCGATTTCGACGCGTCGAAGTGTGGGAGTGACCACCTTGGCCACGATAGTGACCCGCCGGTGGGCCGCGCCGTCCGTGGGCTGGGGCGTCACGCGCGACATTCCGGTTGTGTCGCCCACGGAACCGCCGCCGTGTCGTCTTCGCTAGCGTGCTCGTGCGTGCTGCCGACAGGCTGCCGCCCACGAACGCCAACACGAACGCAAAGGAGTGTGGCTATGTCCGATCTTGCTGTCGATCCCACGGCCGACCCGGCGAAACTCGTCAGCGGTCTGCCCGCTATGTCGGAGCGTGAGGTCTCCGACCTGCTGGGTGGGCCGGCTGGTGACGCGGTGCTGGACGAGGTCTTCCGGCAGATGCGCGACACCTTCCGGCCAGAGCAGGCACAGGAAGAGAACGCTCTGGTCCGATTCGTGCTCAACGGTGGACCAGGCGGCGCCGTGCGCACCTACGAGCTGCGGGTCGCCGACGGTGTCTGCACTTTGGCGACACCGCCCGCCACCGGGACCCCGAGTGAATCCGCGGGGGAGCAGACGCTGACCATTGTCACGGATCGTGTCCGCTTCGTTCGGGTGGTCTCCGGTCAAGCCAGCGGGGCCAAGCTCTTCCTCACCAGAAAGATCAAGATTAATGGTGACCTGAAGTTCGGAGGCAGGATCCTGTCTTGGTTCGAGATCAAGAAGGAGAGCTGACCGGCGGCGGTCCCCACCGGTGCCGCCACGATCGGTGCCGCGCCGGGGAGGTCAGCCGGGAAGGCCAGCCGAGGAGGTCATGAGCGGCCGGGCCGGCGACGTCGTTCAACCGGCGCCGGCTCGCCCCTCACAGGGCGAACTCGGCGGCGTTCAGGCCGAGGGTGAGGGCGGCCTCCCGCACCACGGCCTGCTCGCTGGCGACGAACTCGCCGTCAACCAGGCCGATCACCTGTCCGATGCGTACCACGGCGGCGGCTTCCGCCACCCGCCCCCGCACCTTGGCGATGTCGGCCAGCGCGGCCTGTTTGCCGGCGGTGAAGTCTGCGGTGAGACGGCTCAGATGTCCATCGAAGAGCCGCTCCACGTCCTGTTCGGGAAACTGGGACATCACCGGATCCGTAGCGATGAAGCCGAGTAGCCCCTCGCGTTCCGCCGGATCGATGTGGCCGTCGGCCGCGGTGACGAGGGCACAGATCGCCACGGCGGCGTCCCGGAAGGTGAGGCTGCGCAGCTCCTCCCGCCGGGCGAACAGCTGCGCGCGCAGTGAGGCCAGGGAGGGCAGCCGCCGGTTGCCGACGGCGGGATCGAGGCCGCGCCAGAGCGGCCAGCCTTCGGCGAGCCAGCGACGTACCACCTCGGCCATCGATAGCGGGCGCAGGCGTGTCGCGAGAAGCACGTCGATGTTCACCGGAACCAGCGTGTGCTCTCCCCAGCGTGACGGCGTCGGAATGTCGGACGGCCAGAAGCCGGCGAACATGATACTGAGCACGTGATCGGTTGCGGGTTCAGGTGAGTGGCCGGTGACGGTTCCGTCGTGCTCGACCGCGCCGATGAACTGCCGGGAGACCGTCCGAGGGCCGGCGAGGCGGCCTACCTGCCGTTCGAGAGCGTCGTCCGTGCTCTCTCCCGCCGCCACCGGACCACCCGGAAGGACATGCCAGGCTTCTCCCGGCGGGCGAGCGAGGAGAACGCGGTCGTCAATCCGTACGAGAAGCCGAACATCAAGCCGAATAGCAGCCTGCAAAGGCATACCGAAAGCCTCCTGAAGACGCACGGCACAAGGCGGGTTACGCGCAGGCACCATCATCCACCAGATGGCGGAGCGAGTGGACGCGGCGGTGCGGAACTACTCATCTGCGCTGCCGGCGTGACCGCTCGGTCCGGGTGCCGCGCGCGCCCGCGGCCAGTGACGGGGTGGGATCGGCCAGTCTCGGAAGGATGATGGTGTCTGTGGCGGCTAGGGCGTCGAGCCGCCCGGACCTTAGCCTCGAGGCGTGGGCGCGGCGTCACCGGATCCGTAGCCAGACCGTCCGCGCCCGATCCTGGGCCGATCCTGAGCCGACCCTGAGAGGCATACCGTGACCAAGTTTCTGCTCAGCGTGCATGTTCTGGCCGCGATCCTCGCGATCGGACCGATCACCGTGGCCGCCAGCATGTTCGCCCCGGCTGCGCGCCTGGCGCTGACCTCCCCGGGCGACGAGCGTGCTGCCGGGATTGTCCGCGTGCTGCACCGAATCTGTGGCGTCTACTCCGCGCTCGGCCTCGTCGTACCGATCTTCGGGTTCTTCACCGCGCAGAGCCTGGGGGTTCTTGGGCAGACCTGGTTGATCGTCGCGATCGCGCTGACCACCGTGGCCGTCGTCGTGCTCCTCATCGTGGTGCTGCCCGGACAGCGTGGCGTCCTCGACGAGATCGTCACCGGATCCCCGGCCGTCCCCGACCGTGTGCAGGACGGAGGCGCGGTGGCCATGGATGGTGGCGCGGCGGCCATGGACGGTGGCGCGGTGGCCATGGACGCGGCCGCGGCGCGCGCCCGCACGAGCGGTCTCGCGATGGCAGCCGGTGTGTTCAGCCTGCTCTGGGTGATCGTCACCGTTCTGATGATCATCCGCCCCGGCTCGACCACGAGCGTCTGACGTCCTTCCCGGACGTCCGGTTTCCCGTCGGGAACCGGCCCGGTGGTGGGATGATCGCCCTCTGGACGGTGTGTGCGGCAGGCAAGCCTGGAGGATGTCACGTGGGAGAGGCGCTGGACACGGTGAAGCGCGCGCTGGACGCCTTCGACCTCGGTGACGAGGCCTCGGTGCTGTCGCTGCTCGACGAGGACCTGGTCGTCGAGGCACCGGGCGGGGTGCGGATCAAGGGGCGCGCGGCGGGCGCCGAGTACAGCGCCGCCTTCCTGGCGGCTTTCGGTGAGATCGACGTCGATACCCACGTGCTGGCCGAGCAGGGCGAGATCGTGGTCGAGGAGTACACGCTGACCGCGACGCACGTCGGCGTCTACCGCGACCCGGACGGGACGGAGCTCGCGCCCACCGGGCGTCGGATCAACCTGCGTGTCGTCGAGGTCTACCGGGTCGAGCGCGGCCTGATCACCGAGAACCGGCTGTACTTCGACCAGACGCGGCTCGCTCGCCAGCTCGGTCGACCCGCCTGAGCCGCCCCGGGCCCGACCCTGAGCCGCCCCGGGCC
>NZ_CDXDOR010000016.1:0-15516 GCF_978021225.1 Frankia sp. CeTa3Moorea
GTCAGACGGGGGTTTCCGCCATCGCGGCGCGGATCTTCGCTTCGATCCGCTCCCACGGGGAAGCGTGAGGGGCGAGCCACGTGCACTGTTCGATCTCGTCCAGCGCTTCGGCGTACTCGCCCGCGCAGTAGTGGTCGAGCGCGGCGCGGTTCCGCTCCCCGGCCTCCGCCTTGCGCTCCGCTTCGATCTCCTGGGGGAACTTCGCGGGCCCGACGGTGAGCACTTCCGGATGGGCTTCGATGTAGGCGACCACCCAGTCCCACTCTTCGCGGGTGGCGTCCGGGATGTGGCCTTCGACCACGTACCGGGCCGCGTCCGACGGGCCCATGCCTCGGATGGTGCAGTGCGGGCCGCCGTACCGGGCGGCATGGTCGCCGATCTCGCGGATTATCCGGCGTTCACGCTGAACGTCCATGGATCAGGTCCTCTCGGGGGTGGGGATGCCACCCCGCACGCTGGCGGGGCGGCCGGGTGGGCGGCCAGAACGGCGGTTCGGTCTCGTCGCGGTCGTCCTGGCCAATCGAGGGCTGGCAGGGATGCCGTTCATGAGGTCATCCCAAGCCCGGTCAGCTCCGTCTCGTTCGAGGAGGCGACCCGGTAGCGCACGGCCTTGCCGCGCACTCCCTTGCCGTCGCTGACGATGCCCGGCGCCAGCCGGTCGAGCTCGCGCCGAGCGCGTTCGACGTCGTCGGGCTCACCGCGGCCGTACTTCCACGCCGCGACCTCGGCCGCGGTGACGCCGTCCGGGCTTCCGGCGACGAACTCCAGCACGCTGCGTGGCGCCAGAGCGTCCTCGACGCTGGCGGCGTCAACCTCGATCCCGCGTCCCAGTAGCCACAGCTGGGCCTCGAAGGGGTCATGGGTGCCGATCCGGTCGAACGCGATCCGCAGGGCGTCCGGGCCGGTGATCTGGCGCAGGAGAACGGTCTCCCGGTAGATGTCGATGGCTATCTTGGGATCAGTGATCCCCTCCCGCTGGGAAACCCGCCACGCGCCCAGGGTCTCCCTAGTTGCCACGCCGGGCCGCCATCGCTTACCGAAGTCCTTGAGTTTGAGCCCCTGGAATCGCAGTCCGGCATCTATGCGTCGCCACCGCCGCAAGAATGCGAGGGTTATCTCCAAGAGCGCTGGGCCGGAGATCGACATGATCGGGAAGAAAAATTCATCCCACTTCGCGCCGGTGGTCGTCCCGTAGCCGTAGTTGATGCCTGCGCTGACCAGGGCGATGGACCAGGCAACGACGTGGAAGGCTCCGCCGTGCTCCCCTCGGAGTGCGGCGATGGTAACCATCCCGACCCCCACCACGGCGGTGGCGTCGAGGGCAACAATCGGTAGCCAGGCGACCCAGATCGCGAGCCCGAGGCCGTCGATTTTTGCGTGAGCCCACTCGAATAGGTGGATACCGGACAGCGCCGTCGGGGTGACGATGACGACCGCGAGGGCCACGGCGACAGCTCGCCACAGCTTCTCCGTCATCGACAGCGCCGGGCCCCTCCTGGCTTTCTTGCCGACGACGCCTTCCGCCGTGGTCATGACCGTAGGCTCCCGTAGTCCTACGTCCTTCTCATCCGCCACGGCCGCGAGGGCCGGGCCGGTGCCGTTGGTGCCGCTCATGCTCTGCCCTTCCTGGCTGTTCGGTTCTGTCACCGCCATCTTCACATTTCCATTTTACATCACTCGTAGGCGTGTGTAGGCTTGTATGCATGACACGCCAACGGCACCGGCCACAGGGATGGGGGGACACGCATGGGATCGGCTAAGCAGCACCCGGCCAAGCGTCGGCCCCTCTCGGCGTACGAGAACGGCGACCCGCGCAAGTGGGTCGCCGGTACTTGGCGCCTAACCCTCGGGACGGCTCGCGTCACAGCCACTGGGCGACGGCGCTGGCAGTCCTGGGGGGACATCGCAACACCCGTAGCCGGTGCCGGCTCCCTCTACGTGCTGTCCGCCCTTGGGGCGGATCCCCTTGGCCCGCTCGGGCCCGGGGTCGAGTCCGACCTGCTTGACTTCAGTTCGCCCTGGCGCCTCACGGTCGCCGCGACCGGCCTGACGGTCGCGGGGCTCTACCAGCGCTCCGACGGCGCCCAGGGGCGTCGCGAGCGTCGGGCAGTCGAGAAGGCGTTCACAAAGCTCGGCCTCGGCGAGCCCCCGACGCTGCTGCATCCCGAGGGCAGGCCGGTACGGGTCGAGATGCCCGAGCCCACGAAGGCCGGCTCGCGCCTGGTCATGAAGATTCCGGATGGCCTCTCGGAAGAAGTCATGATGCGTCTGGCCCAGACGCTGTCCGGGCTCCTGCGCGGACGGGTCTCGGTGCGCCCGGTCTCGCCGCCGCCGAGTGCTGGCAAGCGCGTCATGACGAGGACGGTCGCGGTCGCTCGGCGAGCGACCCCGGGCGTGCCGAACGAGCCGGCTTCGGTCGCCAAGCAGCTCCTGTCCTACGGGCACGTAGAGCTGAACATCCGTCGTCGCGAGACCCTCGGTGAGACCGTGGTGTGGGAGCACCTGGCCGAGATCCGGGACCCGAATTTTGCGGGCCGTTCCGTTGCCGACCCATGGCATGTCGGCAACGACGAGAACGGAGAACCGGTACGCCAGACGGTTTTCCAGAAGAACAAGCTCTCCGGTGGGGAGCAAGGGTCAGGAAAGTCGACCGCTGAGCATGTCGACATCGCTGCCGTCAGTCTCGACCAGGCGGCCCGAATGTTCTTTATCGACCCGAGTGGTGGCGCCGAGTTCGGCTTCTGGGCGCCCCTCGCGGAGGGCGGCGAGGCCGGCACTGCCTGGACCGCTATCGATGCGCTACTTCTTCTGCGACGTCTGCACGCGGAGGGTATGGCGACGCTGGAGGCGATGGCCGGATTGGCGGACGCCCGCGAGGCGGCCGGTCTCCCGCGTGCCAACGTCACCAGGGGAGAAGCGACCACGTGGATCTTCATTGATGAGCTGTTGGCGCTGACCAAGCATCCAAACAAAGACATCGCGAACGAGTTCGCGTTCCTACTCTTCGACATCATCGGCCGGTTGCGCAAGGTTGGCTACCACCTGGTGTGCTCAACCCTTAAGCCGTCCGGGGACGTCATCCCGACGTTCATCCGGGACCTGATCTCCCTCAAGCAGGTTTTCCGCTGCACGACGGTGGAAGCCTCCACCGCGGTTCTGGGCGACAAGGCCTGGGCGCAGCTCGGCTATGGTGGCCACAAGATCGAGATGGGGTCGCCGCAAGGCATCAACTACCTACTCGCCACCGAGAGCTACCCAGTACGTATGCGCAGCGCGTTCATCAACGACAAGCGCCGGCCCGGGGAACCAATGTCCGAGCGGGTCGAGGTGCTCAACGCCGCCCTGCGGCTGCGCGGATTGCCGGAGCGGACCGAGGTCGAGATGCTGGAGGCACCGAGTGCCGAGATTCTCGCGACGCTCGACCCGTCTCGGGTAGTGCTTGATGCGATCGAGGCGGTTCCGCAACAGCGCGCCGTGCTCACGAAGTCCACCCCCGAGATCGCCCCCGCTCCGGCGCCGAAGTCATCCGCTTCGGCGGCCAGGTCCGCCGCCAAGGCTCCGGCCGTCCAACCCATCGCGGGCTCTGGCCTGGACCCCGAGCTCATCGCCTCGGCTATCATGATCGTCGTCACGACCCAGGTCGCCACCTCCAAGCTCCTGGAGGCCAAACTCGGCACCGACTGGGACGAGACCTCGATGCTCTTGGCCGAGCTGGAGGAGCGCGGTGTTATCGCCACGGCCGAGGAGTCCGGCTCCTGGAGCGTTCTGGTGCCAGCCGAGGGGCTGGAGGACGTCCTGGCAAACGGCGGCCGACGTGCGGAGAAGTCCGCAGCGAACGAACCCGACCCCGGCGTGGCCGAGCGGGACTTCGTGAAGCGCCGCAAGCGTCGCCGCAACCGCCCCGCCCCCGATCGCGAGCCCGTGGGGGCCGCCGCGAGTTCCTCTGAGAACGGAGACTGACGTGCACATCGCCGCTCTTGTCGCCGGCATCGCACTGGCGACCTATGTCGGACTCCTCGTGATCCGCTGGGGCATCGACCTACTCGCCCGCCTGCGGGTACTGGCCAAGGTCCTGGAATCCAAGCACCGGATGGTCGCGCTCGGACTGGAGCTCGTCTACACGACCACGGATCCGGCGCTCAAGCCCCTGCGTAAGCGCATTCCGCCGCTAAGGCTCGGCTCGGTCGCGTTTGACATGAGTTTCGTCCTGCTGATCATCCTGATTTCGATCGCGAACGCCGGCCTGGGCAAGGTCGGCTGATGTTCGCCCGACACCCCCGACCCCGGCATCTTGGCTACGTGAAAGAGCTCCCTGTGACCGCGGACCCCGCGATCGTCCTCGACCTTGGCGCGCTGCGCGAGGAGGCCCTTGCTGATGCGCGGACGGTCTTTTTTGACCGCGAGCGCATCGACCTCTTCCTCGAGATCGCGGTGTCGGTGGAGCCTGACGATCGGGCGCCGATCCTGCGCGAGGTGATCGATGCCGTTCGTCGGAACCTGTCCCGCGGTAACCGTGCGCGCTACCTTGCGGCGGTCATCGCCGTAGCCCGAAAGCAGTAGGCCAAACTTTACGGAAAGGATGCTCATGACTTTGTCGCCAACCGGGAATCTGGCAGGGCGCGCCGAGCGGTCTTACCTTCAGCGTCAGCAGTCGTTTCGCGGTGGGTCCTGATGACCAGGAAGAAGCGGCGCCCCGCTTGCAAAAGCTGTGGGAGAACCATCAAGGTCGGGACGTTCTCGCGGCTGATCGGCCGCGACGAGCCCGAGCACTGCTGGAAATGCTTTACTCGCCTCGCGCCCGTCCGAGACCGTGAGGAGCCCGGCACGATGCGGGTCGCGCCCTGGACGGACCTGACGCCGATGCTCCGGACCGGCCGGATCGACAGCCCGCACGGCAAGCCGCTTCGCCCGGACCAGATCGCCGAACGGGCGGCCCGCCTGGCCCGCCTAAACTACCCGACCCCAGAGGAGCGGGAGGCCGACCGCCGAGCCGCGGTCCTCGCGATGCGAGGGCCTTCGAACCTGCCGGCCATTCAGAACATGCTCGCCGGCCTGCGCGCCGCCGGTCCCGAGGACGACGGAATGCCGAAGCCCGACGGCGGCGGCTCCTGGTCCGAGGTCGACCCCGCCGAACCCATTCGCGAGGTATGAATCATGAGCGAGTACTACCAGCCTCACGAGGTCGTGCGGTCCGACCTGGTCGACATGGCTTTCCGTACTGCCCAGTGGGCCGAAGAGGTGGCCGAAGCTCTCGGCTCCGGCCGCGTCGCGGCCGAGGCGTCCTCGGCCGCGATTGGCCACGCCCTCGGATGCGCCGCCGCGTCCCAGGCGTACAGCGCCCTGCTCGCCGCCTCCCGGCCCGGCGACTTCGCCGACGACGACTCGGAGGGGTGAAGATGCCGCACAGATCCGTGCATACCTACTTCGGCCTGTCGTACGCCAGCTACCAGGTCGTGCCCCGCGTGCTCGCGGAGGCCATGCCGACCGACTGGCAGGCCCGGTTTGTCGAGGTCATGGAAGAACTCGACGCCGCCTTCGCGGGCATTGACACCCCGCCCGGCTACGAGATCAAGCCGGCCGACTGGACATATGCGAGCGAACTCGACGAGGCGCAGCAGAAGCTGACGGGCATCTCAGTCGAGTTTGACTCCGGACGCGACAGCACCGTCTACCGTGACCGCGACGGCAGTGAACTGGAGGGTTACCAGTACATCGCGGTGCCGGTCCCGAACCCCCTGCCTCCTTACGGCTCGGTCGCTGCTCGTCGGATCATGCCCGACCTCGCGGCGATCGAGGCCGTGCGGCATGCGCGAAGCGACCAGGGCGAGTTCGTGGCCCGATGGTCGGCTGCGGGGTGGTCGTGATGTTCTGGGCTGCGCTGCTTGCCCTGGTGGCGTCGCTCGCCTCCGAGGTCTCGCTGGCGGCCGGTGCTCTGGCCTTCGTGGCTGGGGTGGTGGCCAGAGGAACCACGGTGTTCCGCCGGGTGCCCTGGAGGGGGCGGTGATGAGCCCGAGTCCGCGCGACGTCGCGCACATCATCGGCACCTCGATCCTGGCGCCGTTCGTCTCTCCGGTCCTCCCGGACGGTTCGGGCGACGACCAGGATCTACGGCGGCAGGTCCGTGGGGCGGCCCGCGGTGACGACCAGCGACTGTTCCCCTTGGTCGCGGCATCTGCCGCGATCGCGGCGGCCCGCGACTGGCGGGCCGGGGAACCCGTGGTCGAGCTGGAGGAGCTCGATGCCCCCGAGCCGCGTGAAGAACTCGAAGCCAGGCCCGGGACAGGCTGGCTCCCGGGCTACCCGACGCCCTGACACCGACACAAGTAATCAAGGAGGACTTCATGACACGGAAGCACTACTACTAGATGAACTACGGTTTCCAGACTCCGGATGGCCTTCATGGTGAAGGCGCAACCGAACTTTGGCTCCGGAATCCGGTTACGACCAGAGGTCAGGTGGGTGAAATGGGCGACCACATTTCTAAGGTCGCGTTCGGGGCCAGACTGATGTGATTGTCCACAGCTTCACGTTCCTGCGTGAGGAGTCGGACGAGTAAAAACGAGCCGAGGAACCAGGGGAGCCGATATGGCCAAACGGCGTGAGTATGTACTGTCCATGCCCCATGACGCGGACCTGTATGGCTACGGAGGCCCGGATGACGTGATGCGGGCACTCGAGTACGGAACCGGGATGTACGGGCAGATCCAGGTCAGCCCGATAACCGCATCCCGGGACTCCGAGGCATCCGAGGAGGGGCTGTAACCGATGGAAGAGAAAGAGAACGGGAAAGGAGCAGGAAGTGAAGAAGAAGGTGGAACGGCCGTGAGGGGTCGGCGTTCGGCCGCGGATCTGGCCGGGAGGCTCTGGGAGACGGATCTGGACTGCCAGACCGGCAACGAGCAGGCATGGGCAACCGGACGCCACCCGAGTCTGAGTCGCGCCGGGTGGCGGGCCGCAGGGTTGGACCGGGACCTGGGCCGGCTTCGTAACCGGCTGCGCAGCCAGGCGGGTGATCTCGCCGAGATTGAACTTGCATCGCTCGCCGAGATGGACGAGTCGGATGCAGTAACGGCCGCCGCAGCGTTGCGGGTCCTCGAATCCGACGCGCATCTGTACGACGCGGAAAGCCTTCAGCCGGGCGTGGAGCTTCCCGCGGTCGGCGTGTATGCGAGGAGGCCGTGATGGGTCTACCTGCCCAGGGTGGGTTCGTCCTGGCCGCAAGGTCTCCCCGTTCCGCGCGGCGAAGGAATTCCGAGTGGCAGACGACGACAAGAGTAAGGACGGAGAAAAGCCCCATGGCCGACCACGACGAGACTCAGCGGCTGCATGCCCAACTGAGAGAAGACGAAAAGCTCGCGCTCTCAGAGCGGGACACTGAACCGTGGGACTACCCCGGCGCGGTCGATACCAGCGCCCTCGCGAGTGCCCAGCGCCGCCGGAACCGCACCCGTCCAGGGCAGGCCCGCTGACCCTGGGGCACATCGGCGGCCGGACAGACGGGCCAGCGCCGGGCGGGAAACGTCCCTGTCCCACGTCCCACCCCCACCGGGCACCCGTCCAGGGCAGGCACGCTGCAAGGTGACCGCCGTCGCGGCGAACACGCCGACGCTTGGCGCAATCATTGGGATGCAGGGCGATGTACGGGTGAGCCTTCTGGCATCGGCGCTGGCGTTGGCTGACCGGGGGATGGTCGTGTTCCCCCTCATGGCCGCTGACAGACCCCATTCCGAAACCGGCGGGGAGCCTCACCGCTTCCCGCCGGATAACTCCCTACCCGCCGCCCTCGAAGGAGAGACATCTCATGGCGAAACGCGGATGGCTATTCACCGTCCGGACGAAGGACGGCAGCCCCGTCCCCGGCGGGCCGCTTATCAACCCGACCGGCGCCGACCAGGTGACGATCACCACCTGGTCCCAGCGCCGCCACACCCTGCTCACCCCCGAGGAGGACTGACACCCATGCGCCTACGCCCCATCCGCAGGGTCTCGCAGCGCGAGGCCGCTTCCGCCCGAGCCGACGGCCTGACGACCCTCGCCGACGTCCTGCAGGAGAACGACCGCGAGCACGCCGCCGGTTGCCACAGCCCGCTGTGCCGCGGCGGCTGCGCCGAGGTCACCCGCATCCGCTGGACCGCCGCCGGCTGGCGGTAACCCCCCGCCTCCACTAACCAGAGAGGATGATCAATGTCTGACGAGACCCGCGAGACGGCGCGGCTGACCGCCGACGTGGTCGCCCTGTCCGACCGCGGCGGCGTGCTGCACGTGTTGCTGATCCGCCGCGGCTGGTCGCCCTACGCCGGGGTGTGGGCGCTACCCGGCGGCCATGTGGACGCCGGGGAGCGCCCCGAGGACGCCGCCCGCCGCGAGCTGGTCGAGGAGACCGGGCTGGCCGTCGTCGACCTGCGCCTGGTCGGGGTGTACGCCGAGCCGGGCCGCGACCCGCGTGGCCGGTACGTCACCTGGGCCTACCGGGCCCGGATGGCCGGCACGCCCGCGCCGACTGCCGGCGACGATGCTGACGTCGCCCAGTGGGTGCCGGTCGAACACGCCCTGGGCGAGGGCCTGGCTTTCGACCATCAACAGATCGTTGCCGACGCTCTTTCTGCGACCCGTTTCTGATGGCCGTCGGCGCCTGCCTCTCCTGCTGCGGGGCCTTCGTGCCCTCGGGCGCGTGGCACCTCGACAACGACGGGTCCGCGATGCGGAACACGGCATGCTCGTGTGGCCGGATGCAGTCGGCGCAATACGCCGACTGGACCGACGCCGTCTTCGGCGACCAGGACCCGTATTCCACGAAGCTCGTGGATCGGTCACTGCGGATCGGCCCTGAGGGCCGCGACGTCTGCGTGGTGGCGACCGAGGGGCCGGAACCACGCTTCCTCGACCTCCCGACCTTGCGGGAGCACTGGACGCGCGAGCCGTATCTGCGTGCCGACGAGGGCGGTCCATTTACCCCGGACTCCGAGGGAGACGACCTCGCGCCAGCCAGCCACTTCTACATGTTCAACATCCCGGAGCCGCGGCCATGAACATGAAGTTGTTCGGCAGTCGGGCCAAGACGCTGCGGCGCGTCATCCAGTGCCAGGCGTGTCGCTACGCGGCCACACTGGGTCATGTGGTGGAGGGGTGATGGCGAGACTTTCGTCCGCTTACCGCGCCTACCACAACGGTCCCGGGTGGCGCGCGGCGAAGGCGCGTTACTGGCAGCACCGGTTCACCCTGAAGAGCTGCGTGGTGTGCGGTGCTCGCCGCAGCGAACGCCCGCTGGACATGCACGAGCTGCTCTACCGCACCCGCGGTGCGGGACGAAACAAGGTGATGATCGACCCGCCGTGGTGGGGGATCGTCCCGGCCTGCGCGCACCCCTGCCACCGCTGGCTGATCACGCCGCTCTCGCGCTATCGCTGGATCCGCTGGATCCTGCTCGCCGCCCTGTTCGGCCTGGCGGTCTGGGCGGGCTCATCGATCCTGTGGACCGCCGTCGCAGTCGGCGCGGTCCTGGCGCTGCCGCGGATCCCCGAGACAACGCTGCTGCTGTTCCTGCTCGGGCTCCCGTTCCGGATGATTCGAGCTCTCGCTCGGAGGGGGCGCCGGAGAACATGAAATCGATCAAGGAGGAGTTGTGATCGGCGATTTCGCGATCGCGTACCTGCGGCGCCGGGGGCGGACCGACCTGGCCGCCGCGAGTACGCTGCCCCGCGGAACGGGTGGGCGCATCGCCCGCGCGGCCGGGCGGACCGGCCGGGTTGCGGCCCGGGTCGGGCCCGTGCTGCTCGCCGCGGTACTGGAGGAGGTCGAGCGGGGGAACCGTCTGTCGCCGGCATCGGCTCGCCTGTCTGAACGGCGCCGCGCTGGCGAAGTTCTCTGGCTGGTCCTGGACCTCGCGCACGCCCGTCGGCGGCGCACGCCCGCCGACGGGGCGGCATGACGACCCTGGCCGCCGCGTCTGGCCAGCGTCGCGTCCGTGATCCGGACAGCGACCTTGTGGTCGTGGTCGGGGGTGTCCCGGTACGGTTTCGTCGTGGCACTCCGGCCCTACACCATCACACCCCTACACCTCCGCCTACACGCCACCGCTGCCCGTGGAGGTGCGTCGTGACGCCCAAAGGTGCCAGGATCGCCGCGGGGCCGGGGGAGCCCGCGGAGCCCCCGGGCGCTGCCTGTCGCGGGGGCAAACGGCGGGTGTTTGCCGAACCAGTCGCGGCCTGGATCGGGGCCGGGACGGACAGGTGGTGGCGGGTGCGCCTGGAGGGCATTCCGCCGGCTGGGCCGGACACCAGCGCAGACCGGCGCCGGACCCTGACGGCGATCCGTAACGCCTGGATGCGGGAGATCCGCCGTCAGAAGGAGGCCGGCGTACTTGTGGGGGAGTACACCTCGCAGATCGTCACGGAGGACGATGGTACGGAGTTCCTCACGTGGGGTCCCGCTTTCTAGCGGCCATTGGCGCGCCTGCCACATTGTGGTGATAGATATCGCTACTCTCGCGGTCCGTGAGGATCTTCGGATGGGCGGCGGACGGCTCGGCCTGCGGGTACTACCGCCTTGGACTCCCTCTCACGGCACTGCGAGCCCTTGGGTACACCACCCATGTTTCGACGGTTCTACGCCCCGAATGGGCCGACGCTGACGTCATCGTGGGGCAACGAGTCTGCATGCCGGGGCCGTCGCAGACCTGGCAGCGCATGGCGACCGAGGGGCGGACGCTTGTCTACGAGATCGACGACGACCTGTTCCACGTCCACCCCACCAACCGGTCCGCAGCGGCGGTTTTCTCCCGGCTCGACGTCCAGGAGCGCATCCGGGCCAACGCGGCGGCGGCTTCGCTCGTCACCGTGACGACCGAGCCGCTCGCCGCGGTGATGCGCAAGCACAACCCGAACGTGGCCGTCCTACCCAACTGCGTCCCCGAGGCGCTGTTGACCCGCGACCGGCCGCGCCGCGCGCAAACCACCGTCGGGTGGGCGGGCTCGGCTACCCACGAGATGGATCTCGCAGAGGTCGCCGGCCCGCTGCGGCAGTTCCTGCGCCGCAATCCTGAGGCGGCCTGCCACCTGATGGGCACCGATTACCGGTCGAGGATGCACCTGCCAGCCGGTCGCGCCCGGTTCACTCCGTGGGTCGGGTCGGTCGCAGACTACCACCGGATGATCGACTTCGACGTCGGGCTCGCGCCGTTACGGCACCTGGAACTCGCGTCTCTCGGTATCCCGGTTGTGGCCAGTGACTACGGCCCGTACACCGATTTCGTCCGCGACGGCGAGACCGGGTTCCTCATCCGCCGCGACCACGAGCGGGGTCTCCGGTTGCGTGACTTCGTCGCGGACCCCGCGATGCGAGAGGAGATGGGCATCAAGGCCCGCGCGCTCGCCGCCGGCTACACCGTCGAGGGGAACGTGGCGGCGTGGGAGGGCGCCTACCGCCGTGCCCGGTCCTGACGACCGGCCAACGCCAGCACGGTGGCGACGCGGGCGGCGTACGCCCGTACCGCCACCCGGATCGGACCGTGACATCTACCGGGCCGCGCTGCACCTCGCCTGCGGGGCCCACGGGCTCGGGGTCGGACCGGCCGACCTCACCGAGGCGCTCCAGATGCTCGGGCTTGACCACGAGAACATCCGGGACGGCCGGGAGGAGCTGGAGATGAGGCGACCGTGAGTGCCGGCGTCACGATGGTGATCCCCACGACGCCGTTCCGGCCGCGGCGCTACCTCGCCCGTGCGGTGGCCTCCGTCATGGCCCAGACGACGCTGCCGTCCGCCGCGCTGGTCGAGCTCGACCGGGACGGCGCGGGGCCGGGGCCGACCCGCCAGCGCGGTCTCAATACGGTCACCACCGAGTACGTCGCATTCCTCGACGGTGACGACGAGCTGCTGCCGCGCCACATCGAGACCTGTCTCGCCGCCGCACTGCGTACCGGCGCTGACCTGATCTATCCGGCGTGCCTGCGGGTCCATGAGGCGACCGGCAACGTCGACGTCGACCCGTTCGAGGTGCTGGGGCAGCCGTTCAGCCCGGATCGGCTACGGCGCGGCAACCACATCCCGATCACCGTACTGGCGCGGGCCGGGTCTCTGCGGGACGCCGGAGGATTCCTGGGGAACCCTTGTACCAGCTCCAGCTCGCGCGAGGATCGGGGACTGTGGCTGCGCCTGCTCGATGCGGGCGGGATTTTCGCTCCAGTAGACGAGGTGACGTGGCGCTACCACGTCCACGGCGGCAACTACGGTGGGCGCCGCACGAGCGGGTAGCGCCACCCCGTCAGGCCGCGAAGCCCCACTCCCGCGTCTGGCCGACCAGATCCCGGAACTCGCCGGGCGCCTGCCGCTCCAACTTCGCGACCGTCCGGACCGCCCAGGCGGACGGGCGAGCCCCGGCAGCCATCACCCCGTCGTGCGCCCAGATCTGCGCCTCGTTCACGTTCCCGACCCCGACCGCGGCGCTGGCCCGCAGGAGTGAGACGAACGCCCGTAGACCGGCTGGCGAGGATTCGTCCAGGAGGCTCGCGGCCTCCTGGAGGCGCGGCGCGGCCTCGTCATGCATTCCGGCCGCGACAAGTGCCCCTCCGCCGTAGATCTTCAGATTCAGCGGATGGTAGGTCCCCAGTGGGTAGCCGGGGGACCCCCAGGCGTGGGATGAGAGTCTGGCGTGCGCCTCCTCGGCGGCCGTGACGGCGTCCAGAGCCGTGTAGGCGTCTCCGATGCTCGCAGCGGCCATCGCCTCCTCGAGCAGCGCCCCGACTCCCGACGGAGAACCGCCCGCCAGCGACCGGGCGCGACGTGCCGCACGCAGCGCATCCTGATGGCGATTGAGCTGCCGCAACGCCCCCGCCACGACCCCCAGCGCGTGCCCGGCCGTCTGGGCGTCGCCCGTCTCGACCGCCAGCGAGCTGGCGAGATGCGCGGTCCGAGACGCCCGGGCGTGGTCGCCCGCCTGTGTCGAGGCAGTGGCATGCATGGTCATGACGCCACCGTAGATCGCCTTGACATCCTGAAGCCGTCTGGTCGAAAGTCCGCCGGTCAGGAGCGCCGCCAGGTTGCGTTCGGCGCCCTTGAGTGCCGTCGTCGCCTTGCGCGGGTCGAGGGTGTAGTAGGACTCGGCGAGGGCCTGGATCGTCCGGCCGACTGATTCGATCATCACGATCGGGACGTCTGTCCGCGGCATCACCGGGATTCCCGCCTCGATAGCGGCAGCGCCCGTGACGCCGGCCAGGAGTAGGTGCGCGAGGCGGCGGCGATCGATCGGAAAAGGGGCAGGTTGGGGCAGGGCATGGTCCATCGGGCTGTCCTCCGCAGGTTGGCCGTCGGACCGAGTGTCGCCGGAAACGGGGGAAAGGTCGACCCTCCGTGGTCTCTCCGCATGGCGCGATACTCCACCAAGCGAAAGCACCCTGTCACGCATTCGTGCCACAAGGAGACGACGCCCCGCGCGCTGACCTGCGGAGGACCACGGGCGCGGGGCGTCGAATTCCAGCGTACGACTCTGGCCGGCTGGTTACGCAGTGATCGTCATGTCCGCGTGATGCGGCAGCTCTATGGACCGGCCGTCACCGAGGTCGGTCCGGACCTGTTCCACTGCCCCGACAGCTCCGCCGCGGACGACGTAGGCCCGAAGCGTCCTCGGGATCGGTGACGTCGTGGCGTTTGAACCACGCCGAGACCACGATGCCGCCCGCGGCGTAGAACGTCGCCATACCCGGGTCGTCGGACCACCAGGCCCCGAAGGATGTCCAGCCGTCCTGTGCCATCTCGGTAAACAGGTCCTCGGTAGTGGCATAGGCCCGGCCGTGTTGGTCGCAACCCGAGTAGTCGCTGACGCCGCGGTACAGTAGCACCGCGTCTGCGCGGTTTCTCACAGGGGGTCGTCGTCGGAGAACAGGACGATCGGCCGCCCCGGACGCTCCGGGAGGCGCGTGCAGCGACCGACGTACTCGACCTCTGGAACGCTGCTGGGGGGGAACTCGCCGACGCCCCCGTACTGGACGTAGCCGAACTCCTGGCCGCGGCAGATCTCTTCCTGGCCACGGAGGATGAAGATGTCGCCTGAGTGCAGGTCCCGAGTCGAGACCATCTGGCCGTTGCGGCCAAAGACCTCGTCGATCTGGGTGGGCTCCCGCCGCATGGTGTACCTCCTGGAAAAGGGGTTGGTGCTGGCGCCTATGCCCACGTGACCGTCAGCCCGTAGGCGTGGGCGGTTTCGGCAAGGCCGTGGAGTCGGGCCAGGGTGTCCTGGAGGTAACCAGCGCGTCGTCCGCAGTCCACCCAGCGAGCGCCCCGCGAGCCGCGTGACTCGACGTCCGGCAGCCCCTCGTCATGAGGGGAGAGCTCCAGAGCGACGAGAACGCGGCCGATGAAGAGTCCCGCGCTTGCCTCGCCGACGGCGTTGTCGAAGGGCTCGAAGGGGTCGCGGGCCAGTCCGCTGACGCCGGTGGGGTAGCCGAGCGCGTCAAGGACCGCGCAGGCGTTGGCATTATTGACCTCGACCGGTTCGATGGGGGCGGCGTAGATCTCCTCCAGGATGCCGCCCTCGTAGGCGATGCAGGTTGAGTCGGTGCAGGTCGCGGCGTGCTCCCGCTCGATCCGAAGGATCGGGGTGCCCATCGGTCAGGTGCGCAAATCGCGCCGTTGCCCGTCGCAGCAGACCATTCGGTAGCCGGTGACGGCGGCGGTGGCGGTGAAGGTGACGCCCACTGCGACCTCCTGGGATCTTATCCTGCGCTGACTTCTCGATTGTAAATGGCCATGTGAAGAATCGTCAAATGGCCATGTTAAGATGGGGTCGTGGCCGAACCCGACGACGAGCTATCCAGACTGATAGGAGCGGTCCATGCCGCGCGAGAGCGCGAGGAGGCCGCACGCCAGGAAGCTCACCTGGACTACTGCCGGGCCATCCGGCGGCTCGTTCAATACGAGGAGCTCCATCGGGGGAATCGGGGCGCCCAGTCCCGTGTGGCCCGCCACCTCGGGATGTCGGCCCAGAACGTGACCGCCATGCTCAAGCAGCTTCGGCAGGTTGAACTCGCGTCACCCGGGACCGAGCCGTCGCCCATCGGGGTATAAGATGGGAGGATCGTCTGCCCTATGGGCACTCCACTTTCCGGCTGCGGGCCGCACTGCGAGACACGCCCCGGTGGCCTCACTCGTCACCACCATTGCCCCGAGTGCCACCCGGGCGACAGCGAGTTCTTTGTACCTGAGGCTCCCGTGCCCGGCGCGGCCCCGTGGGTACTTCCCGTCGTCGGGAGTCTCGTGGGCCTCGGCTGCCTCACCGCCGTAACGCTCAGCCAGGGCTCCGGCGTGATCGCGGTCTGACCGGTTTTGTCAGGGAAAGCCGTGGAGATCGAGTGCGGCGGTCGGGGTGGTGTGGTCACGGCGGCCGGGTGGGATGAACCGGTATCCCGCCCGACGCAGCCTGTTGATCACAGCGGAGCGGAGGGTCGCGAGGTTGGCCGGGATGTTGCCGGTGCGCAGGGTCGAGGCATCCTCGCCGAACGACACGTCACGGACGTAGTGGACC
>NZ_CDXDOR010000016.1:16078-55234 GCF_978021225.1 Frankia sp. CeTa3Moorea
TCATCGGACATCGCCCGAGAGATGGGCTGAGTGCGACCGCGCCGCGGTCGACGATGTCGCCACTCTGTCTCGGCCACGACCCCGTACCCCTCGCTGTAGCGAGGGTGGTCCACGCGGCGCGCACTGAAGCCCACGCCCACCACCCCCACTCGCGGAACCGGCCGAGCTGCACTTGGATCGCATCGGATGCGGTCTCGGCGTCGCCCAACGACACGGTCTGCTCCAGGAACGCCTCTACGCCGTCGCGATAGCAGCCGGTAACAGCCCAGTGTTGGCTGGGGCCGTAGGTATCCGGACGCAGCTCGGCCGCCATGGTGACGGCCTGCGGGATGGTGAGCCTGTGGACGCGGACCGCGCGTTCGGGCTTGGGTGTCGGCTCCTCGGGGGTGCCGAGCACGGTTCTTGTCATTCGGAATCTCCTTCGTCGCTATTCGTTGATCAGATCAGCGCGTGGGCCGCGTCCGCGCCCCGTTTGAGCAGGACCGCGAACCCGGCCTCGTCGAGCACCGGCACGCCGAGGCCGCGCGCTGCGGCGTACTTCGCCGTACCGGGATCGGCGCCGACGACGACGAAGTTCGTCCGCCGGCTCACCGTGGCCGGCACCGTGCCGCCGCGCGTCAGTACGGCCTCGGTCGCCTCAGGGCGAGTCCAGCCGGAAAGCGTTCCGGTGATGACGACGGCCACGCCGTCGAGCGGTCGGAGGGCGTCGGCGCCAGGGGCGCGCGGGGTCGGGAGTCGGGTGCCACCAGGGCCAAGCCGAGCCACGAGGGCGCGGTTGCGCCTGTCGGCGAACCAGGCCACCACCGCATCAGCGGTCGCGGGGCCAACGCCCTTGATCGCGACGAGTTCCCGGGTCGGCGCCGCCGCGATGGCATCGAGCGAGCCCAGTGTGTCCACCAGCACGCGGGCGGTACTGGCCCCGACATGCGGGATCGCAAGCTCGACCAGCAGTCGCCATGCTGGCGCGCCCCGCGCGGCGTCGAGTCCCCGCAGGATGCGCTCGACCCGGGCGGGGCCGAACCCCTCCAGGTCTGCGAAGGACTCGGCCGTCAGGTGTAGGACGTCGGCGACGTCGTGTACGCGGCCGGCGTCGAGCAACGCCGTAATGGCCTCGCGCCCGAGGCCATCAACGTTGAGTACCCGGCTGGACGCGAAATGCAAGATGGCACGCTGCGCGGTCCGGGACATCAGGCCGCTACCCCCAGGCTCGGCCGCACCTCGCACCGCCCGCCAGGCTGCCTGGCGATCTGGGCGCAGTACTTCGCGAACGCCTCCGGACTGGCCCGTAGCGCCTCGTCGAGATCGACGAGCCAGCGGTGCGGGTCAGTCTCGCCGTCGCGGCGGCACTCCCACGAGGTGGAGGCCAAGACGTCCGAGAGAACGTTGGGCACGTCCGCGTCCAACCACCGGTTGGTGCCGTGGTCCACGACCCAGCCCTCTGGCACGGCCGTGGTGCCGTCACCTGCCTGGCCGCCGCGCTCGACGTCGGCCGGGCAGGTGACGACGATCGGGTAGCAGTAGTGGTCGCTGTCGTTGAGAGACATCTCGGCACCGTCCGCGAATCGGACGTACCGCGTCATCGAGGGGAATCGGACCGGGCTCAGCCGACCGAACCCCGTGATCCGCACGAAGCCCCACCAGGTGAGCATGGTGTCGCCCTCATGCAGGTTCGGGCCGGCGACGAAGGTGATGCGCTGCGGGGGCGCGCCAGTAGTAGTCATCGTCATCCCACCCACGTCAGGAACTCGTCGGGGATGAGCGACTCGCCGACCCGCTTCGCGCACGGGGCAGCGTGGCCCCCGCCGCCGCACCGTGCGCACGCGGGGGAGTTCCGGGATCGTCGGAACTCGACCAGGCTCGGCGTCCGGCCGAGCGCGCGTAGCCAACGGCGGGTCTCCTCCGGCACCGCATCCGTGAGCGCTCTGGTCTCGGGGTCCCGCACCGCGTCGAGACCGCTCCCGATGCGGGCGAGCACGACATCGCGGTAGGCGCGCGCCTCGCGCTGGCGCTGAAACGGCCCGGAGTCAAAGCCAGGTGCGGACGGGCCTGGTGGAGCCGTGACTCGCCAGCCACGACCTCGCCGGGGGTCGCTCTTCTCCACGGCCAGGCCGCCGATGATGTCCGGCCGCTTCGTCATGGCTGGGCGCTCCGCAGGCGTGCCGCCATCCTGATATGCACGTCCAAGGCCTCATCCCGGGTCGACCGCAGCTTGCGGTCGCTCCCGCCGTACCAGTCCCAGCTCGCCGCCGTCTCGTAGACCAGCGGCGGCCCGTCTCCGTCGATCCGCTGGTCTTCTGACAGGAAACTGGTCGCGACCTCGACCGGGCCGAGGTCGCAGAGGAACGAGTCGTATGCGACCACCGCTCCGGCGAGCTTCCTCTCGGTCTCCTCGTCGATCTGATTGCCGTTCAGGTCGTACCAGTTGGTCATCGGTCTGACCTCCCTTCGTCCTTGGCCCGCAGCTTGGCTAGGTGCGCGATCACCTTCGGGTCCGCGACCAGGAGGGAATGGAGATCGGGCCGGATCTCCGCGTCAAGCTCCAGGTCCTCCTCCAAGGCGTCCAGGCATTCGTGGCTGAGCAGCTGGTCACGTTCCTCCAGGAAGTACGCCCGGTCCTGGGCGGCGCTAATCCAGTGCGCGGGCGAGAAGCCGGGCGCCGACGGGTCGTGGATCTGCACGTGGACGATCTCGGGATCGGTGCTCATCGTGATCTCCTCCTGAGGATCTGGGCCCGCCATGCTGCGGTGAGCGCGGCGTAGCGGGCGGTCATGGCGGCGCGTGCCTCACGGCCGAGGGGTCCGGTCCACTCCGGCACGTCGAACCCGCGGGCAACGTCGGTCTGGTCGAGACCCCGTAGGGCGCCGGCCGGTCCGCCCGCGGCGAGCTGGCCCAGGACGTCCCACTCGTGGGAGCGCATGTCCAGGCGCACGATGTCGATGCGGTCGGCCCAGCCCCGGAACCGCCGGTCGAGCAGACGGGCGGTGGCCGCGACGGTCCGGGGCAGCTCCGGATCGAGCTCCAGGGCGCGTGCGGCGTCCGCAGTCACGAGGTAGTGCCGGTGGTGGTCTCGTCCGTGATGCCGGCGATCCGGTCGAGGATCGCGTAGCACTTCCGAATGCCGTCCTGGCACTCCTGGATGAGAGGGTGCGACGCCGCTTCGCGCAGCGTGGTCTCGTCCAGGCCGCTCACGTCGGCGGCGTGAGCAAGGAGGCGGCTGGTCAGGTCGTTCATCGCTTTCCTCTCGCGGGGAGCCGGGACACGCCGGCATCGGTCAGGAGCCAGGTCTGGCCATCTGACTCGGGCAAGCGGTCAGGTCGGTAGATCAGTCCGGCATCCCGGGCGGCGCGGGCACCCTTCTGGGTGATGACCCGCTCGCCGCTGGCGTCGAAGAAGCGGCCGGAGGAATCGCTGCGCAGGCGGAACACGCCTGCCGCGAGCAGGACGGTGTCGAGCTGCGGACTACGCTTCGAGCGAGTGCGAGCCCCCCAGCGAGGATTTCCGCGCGGGCGCATGGGCTCCTGGAGCGGAGCAAGAGCGGGGTCGTCCATCAGAACTCCTTGATCAGGTCACGGATCCGGTCGACGACGCCCAGCGCCTCGTCACTGCCGCTGGCAAGCAGGACGGCGTCCTCCATCTCGCCGAGAACGGAGCGCAGCGCCTCGGGATGGTCTGGTGCCGGGCAGCCGGCGGCGCGCAGATGGGCGACGAACGCGGGCAGGCCGTCGTCCGCCGCGGCGAGGTCGTACGCAATACCGTCAGACAGGCCCGGGAAGCGGGCCTCGGGCTCCCTGGTCATGCCGCGACCGGTGCGTCGTCGCTGGTTGCAGTGGCGAGATCGGCACGTAGGGCCCCGACGCACCGCTCGATGTCGAGCGCGTTGTCGGCGGTGGTCCAGTCGCTCTCGGCGAGCGCCTCGTCGAGGAGGGCATCGATGTCCCGCATAGCGGGAACCGAGATTCCGTCGGTTCGACGGATGTAATCGACGACACCGGCCAGGCCCGCCTTGACGGCGTCGAACAGGTCCGCGAGGCCCGCGTCGACGTCCGGGCCATAGCCCTGCAGGTCATCCCGGTCAGCGAAGGCTTCCATCGCGACCCCCCGTGATCTCGACTTCTATCGCTACTATTGGCAGTCTACGTCAGTAAGGCGATAGAAGTCGAGAGGATGAGCCGGGCAATCACTCGAAGCATAGCGCTACACACACAGAGATCCATAATGTAACGATAGAGATCGATAGGCAACGAGTTGCGGCACCTGTCGCCGCAGGTATCTGCCATGCTGTCCTCATGGCAGTAGGGCGCGATAGCGCGGCAGAGCACGAGGACGCCGGTCCGGTCGTGGACGGGCGCGGTCGTGCGGTGACCACGGGCCCCCAGTCCAAGCGCCTGTTTGCCGCCGTCCACCACCGACACGGGGAGCGTGGTTGGCCGATCGGCTCCAGGGGGAGCTCGTCCAGCTACTACGACCTCGGACAAGGACGTCCAGCACTGCTGGTCCGGCTGCCACAGTGGAGCCGGCGCATGCAGTGGACGCCAGAGTCAGCCGAGCGGGTGGCGCTACAAGGCGAGGAGCCGACTCCGCTGGAGGAGGTGCCGGCCCGGTTGCGTCGCGCTATCGAGGCCCGTTGTGCCGATCGCGGACAGGACCCGGCCGTGGCGATTCCCGAGGGCACCTGGACCGCGCTCGCTGAGGGCCGCCTGCCTGGCATCACGACCTTCGATGACCTGTTCGACGCCTTGGTGGAGCGTACCCTCCCGCCCGGCACAACCCAGGCACTCCTGGACGTCGACGCCGCGATGGGGTGGGAACCGCACTCGGCCGAGCGAGTGGCCCGCGAGGGTGCGAAGCCGATGCCCCGCGAAGGAGACTCCGCCCGCTTCGTGGTCGAGCTCGACGCCCCGCCAGGCGCCATCACCCTCGACGAGTTCTTCGCGGTCTCGGGGCGCGCCGCCGCTACCGCACCGGAGATGACCCCCGAGGATCGGGGGCGGCTGGCTGCTGTCCTTCAGCGGATGCTGGACGACTGGCAGGAGCGCCGGGGCCACTGATGCCCTGGATGATGCGCAGGACCCAGGCCAACGCGCCAGCATGACCGTCAGCGCGGCCGAATCGCTCGGGGTCGAGTGTGTCGTCCTCGGCAAGGAGTCGCTCGATACGCTCCAGCCGCTCCCCCACCATGCGTTCCAGCACGCCTAGTCGATCTGTTTGCCCCATTCGGTCCATCGACACGATGCGATGGTGTCGATATGTAGCGCCCGTGTCGCGCGCTGTCCGAGTCGTGTTGTGATGTGCGTGTTGTAGCGATAAGTAACTGATAGATCGCTACTTGCTACTATGACGTAGTGTCATAGTAGTCTTACTCTCCGTGGAATTAACTGAGCGCACCTAGGGAGAGGCTGATCTTTCACCGGGCGTCGAGGGTTACGTCAGAGTCGTCCGAGTGGCGACCGGCGAGACGGTCGCACTGATCGTGATCTCTACTGTCCTCTCCCCGGCTCGCCGCACCGAAGTGCGGCGAGAGCTCGCAGCCAAGAGCATCCAGGGCGGTACGGGGGTCACCGTATCGCGGTGCCATTGCAGGTGACATAGCGAGAGCCCGCGAGTCGGGGGGTTCGCGGGCTCTCGCCGAGAGGCTACCTCCACCAGTCTCTCGACTTCTAGCGTCTTACTGACGTAGACTGCCGATGGAACCTGATGGGACGAGAGGGAGGGGAGGTGCATGGAAGGTAACGAGGAAGACGTTCCGGGCGAGGCGGTCGCCCACGCTGGGGCGGCAGCCATCGACCGCCTCGGGTTCGGAGGTCTCCTCCGGGAGATCGGTGAGCTCGATCCGGACCAGACGCTGACCGCCCGCGAGGCGGCCGGCGTCCTGGGAGTCAGGCCCCGGACGGTCGTGGGATGGGCCAGCAGGGGGGAGCTGCCGGGCTTTCTGGCCCGGCGCTGCGTCGGCTGGCGATTCACGCCCGACAACTTGCGGGTTTTTGTTTCACAGCACTACCGGCACTACCGAGAGCGGTCGCTTACGACCGTGTAGCAGAGGCCGGGTCACGGGGTGCCGATGACCAACCAAACCCCGCAACCCGGTCGCATCTCCCGAGAGGAAGAACCGCATTGCCGCACTACACAGTGCTACTGGAGCGTGACGTCACGCTCCAGCGCAGGCAGGCCACCGAGTGGCGCGGCGCAGCCGACAGCCCCGAGCAGGCCCATGCCTCCGCCAAGGACGCCTCGCTCGCGTGGGCACCGGTCGGAAAACCGGTCCTGCTTGACGTCGGCGAGCCCGAGGTCGTGTCCGTCGCCGCCGTCTCGACGGCGGCGACATGACGTGCTGGAAGGTCCCGGTCGTGTCGACGACCGGTGGCGTTCGGCGTGAGTGGGGTATCCCGGTCAAGGCCGAGACACCGCCGGCCGCATGGCGCGCAGTCCAACAGCTCCCGGGCGCCCTGACGGGGTCCGAGACCCTGGCCTACGGCACGCCGATCCTGGTGTCGCAGGAGCGATACGAGGAGTTGGTCGCCGAAGCCGAGCAGTACCCGGCGGTGGCGTGATGGCGACCGATCCCGCGATCCTCGACGTATTCTTCGCCCTCGGGGCACTGAGGGACCAGCTTCCCCAACTCGCTGACGTCGAGATCCGGGACCGTATCGCCCGCGTGGCCATCGAGGCGGTGCGGGAGCGCGACGGCGACGTGACCGACAAGCTGCGTACCGAGAACGCGCGCCTGCGCAAGGCACTCGCCACCGCACGCAAGGTCTGCCGTCCCGAGGACTTCCAGCCCGACTCGAACTGCCGGCTCCTGGCCGAGGAGCACGAGTACCGGGTCGGCGTCGCCCTCGGTGAGATCCAGGTCCACCCCGGCTCTCTAGGTGGACAGGAGGGCAACGTTCGCCCCCACCTGCCAGAGGGACCTGAGTATGACTGACCCGATTCCCGAGCCGGTCTGGCACGCCCAGGAGGCCTCCGAGGCGATCCGGCAGATCAACCACCTGACGATTACTGACAGTGGCGGCATCGACCGGCCGGCCGATATCCATGACGCCGTATCGGCGCTGACGGAACTGGTCGAAAGACTGCCTCAGGCACTAAGGCAGCTTGGCCGGATTGCTGGGGCAATGGCCAGACGACCGGGCCTCTACGACGACCGGGGCGCCGGGTACGACGCCGCTCAGACGGCACGAGTGGCCGCGATCCTACTCAATGACGAGGACATCGCCGGCCTCGCGGTCGCCCTCGCTGGCCACCTGGGCAGCGCGGCGCAACAACTTTCCCACCTGGGGGTGGACCGTGGCTGACCCAACGCGACGCGCCGGCTACCTCGGCGCGCTCCTGGACCACCGGCATCCCGGCTGGGCAGATCGGGTCGACCCTGGGTCCATCGGGCTCGGGCCTCTCCACGACCCGGTTGGCCAGGTCTACAGGGCCACCGACCAGAGCAGGTACGACGCGGCGCTGCGCGACCTTGGCATCCACGTAGATCCGAGCGCCTACGGACTTGCCACCCGGTTCCCCGACGACGACCCCGACGAGCTCGGCGCCGCCCTCGCCGACGTCGTGCGAACCAGACAGGAGACGGATCATGGCTGAGCGGACGTCCTTCGCGCGAACGTCCTTCGCGGACATCGAGGACCGCGTCTGCACCGGGACCCACACCCCCGAGGACGTCCGCGCGCTCGTCATCGAGGTGGGCCGCCTGCGTGACGTCGAGGACATGATGGCCAGCCTCATGGCCGACCGCCTGGTGGACTACCTCGGCCGCCAGATGACCCCGCTGGAGCTGCTGGCCCACGTCAACCCGCACGTCCGCGCGCAGCTCGAGAAGCTGCATGGCGCCGTCGCCTACACGGACGCCCATGTTGATTCGGCGATGGCCCTGGCCAGCTCCGGGCGCCATAGGGCACAACGGCGGGGCCTACTACGGATGGTCCGGCCATGAGTGATCCGAGCTGGATAAAGCGCCTGTCGATCTTCGACGTCGAATCGACCGGCGTCGACGTCGAGACGGACCGCATCGTTCAGGCCGCCTGGGTGGAGATCGGCCCCAAGGAGGACGTCACCAGGAACGCATGGCTGGTCGACCCGGGCGTCGAGATCCCGCAGGGTGCCATCGACGTGCACGGGATCACCAACGAGCGGGTTCGCGCCGAGGGGGCGCAGCCCGGCCCTGTCGTGACTGAACTCGTGAAGCGCGTCGAGGGGGCGTGGGCGGCCGGCGTCCCGGTCGTGGTCATGAACGCGACCTTCGACCTCACGATGCTCGACCGCGAGCACCGTCGTCATCATGGCCGCGGCCTCGACCTCTCCCACGTGCTTGTCCTGGATCCGATGGTGATCGACCGGGCCTGCGACATGCACCGCAACCGCACCAAGGGTGGGAAACGTCGACTGTCAGAGCTGGCCAGGCACTACAGGGTCCGCCAGGACGGCGCGCACGACGCGCTGGCTGACTGCCTGACCACCGCCCGGGTGCTCTGGCGAATCGCCAGGACCTATCGGCACATCGCCGAGATGGACCTCGACGCCCTCATGGACTTTCAGGCCCAGGCCAACGTCGCCTGGGCGATTAACACCGAGCTGTACCTGCGGACCCAGAAGCGCCAGGACGACGCGGTCGTGGACGCCTCCTGGCCGTACCGACCCCTCCCGGAGATGCCATGAGCACAATCGCGGCCCTGACGGAACCAACCGAGCCAGCAGCCACCTCGGCAACGGCCGACGACGTGGGCCTTCTACTCCTGCTCGACGCGTTGGCAGCCATCGGCACCGGCCGACACGAGCGCTGCCATGGCCACGGCGCGGTCACCGACCCCGCGGGGTTCGCCCGCGCGGTGCTGGCCGACTTCGAGGATCTGGTCTCGCTCACCGCGCCCCTGAGGGCGGCACAGTGAGCTTCGAGCGGACCTACGCCCGGGATGACGTCCTGAGTGCCGCACTGCGGTTCCTCACCGTCGAACGAGCCCGCCCGCACACCCACCTCGACGCGGACGAGGGGGACGCGGACGACGAGCTTGCCCGCGCCGCGCTCCGGCTCGTCCAGGCCGTCGACGCGCTGCCCGCCGAACGGCAGCCAAGCGGCTGGCGTGCAGACGACCGGGGGGCATGAGATGGGTGACCGGTGACCGCCTCGACCCGAACCACCAACCCTTACCGACCAAAGGCGTTGAGCTACCTACGGGACTCTCGTGTGACCCTCCGGTACGTCGGACGGGATGAGCATGCTCGGCTGCTGATCGTCGCAGAAATCGAGCCTGCGTCCGGCGACTACTCCGGAGCATCGGCCGCAGTCGACGTCCGAGCTGTGGATGGCATCTGGAACTGCACCGAGCATCGCGACACGAGTAACTGTTCGCACCGGCTCGCCGTGCAGATGGTCACCGGCTGGGGCCACCTCGGCGGGAGGTGGCAGGCGTGACTACCCCGGCACTCGGACCCGGCAAGTGCATGGAGTGCGGCGAACCCTTCGAGCTCGGCGACGAGGTTGCCGAGTTTGGATACGACCTCGTCTGCGAGGCGTGCTGGTGGGAGTGCGAGGACGGCTGGTGAGAGATGGAAGAGATGGAAGAGCAGGAAGGGGCGTAGGCGTGAGAGACAAAACCGTTGCCATGAGCCTCGGATCAACGATTAGTGCGGCGGCAAGAGTCAAGCGCACCTACAGCCGCGAGGTGGATCCGAGGGTGGGCTGGGTTCCCGAGGTGGAGGACGCGGAGGCACTGTTCGCGCTGCGGTGCCGCGACCTTGTGCATGCCATCGACGATCTTCCCGAAGGCCAGCAGCCCGTTGGATGGCGGATCGATTGGGACAAGAGGTGGTGATGCGCCCCGCAGGCCGCTGCGACCGAGTCGGAGGTGACTTGGTGAGCGCGCCCAACCACAATGCGGCCGAGGTGATCCGTCTGCGCCGGGAGCTCTTCGCCCAGTCACAACGCTGGTTCGGACTCCTGGCCGCTGCCCGTGCTCTGTGCGACGCCCTGGAGCCGACCGCGGCCAACTTGTCCGACGCCCACCGGGAGCTGTTGGCCCGGACGCCCGGGTGCAACGTGACCTGGAAGAGCTGATGGCCCGGCTACGCACCCGCGGTGAGCCTGGAGCCCAAGACGAGTTCGTGGCGGACTGCGACTCCTGCGGTCGGGATATTACCGAAGAGCAGATCGGGGCCACCGAGACCTGCCAGAAGCCGCCCTGCGAAGGCGAGACCATTCACTTCTGTACTACTTGCGTGACTGCCGCGCAGATAAGCGCAGCCAACGATGAGGTGCCGTTCTGATGACCACGGCCACCGAACCTTTCATCGTCACCGAGCCGGGCGTCTATGACATCCCTGACGCTATCTACCACGCCGACCCCGTTCCGGGCGGGTCACTGTCCAGCTCGGGGGTACGCCGCCTGTTGCCGCCGAGTTGTCCCGCCCGATTCGACTGGGAGCGCCGGAATAGCCGGAAGCCTACGAAGGCGCTCGACTTCGGGCACGCCGCGCACCGGAAGGTCCTCGGGGTCGGCCCTGAGCTGGCCGTGTTGGACTATGACAACTGGCGTAAGAAGGAGGCGCGAGAGGCAGCCGAGGAGGCCCGCGCCGAGGGCATGGTGCCGATTCTGACCAAGGATCACGACGTCGTGGAGGCCATGGCCGCTGCGATTCGGGCCCATCCGATTGCCTCGGCGCTGTTCACTTCGGGGCGCGGGGTGCCGGAGCAGTCCCTGTTCTGGGTCGACAGGCAGGCCGGAATCTGGCGTCGCGCCCGGCTGGACTGGAATCCGATGCCCGCCGACCGGCGGCTAATCATCTCCGACTACAAGACCACCGAGTCCGCAAGTCTGGAAGCCATCACGAAGTCCGTACTCAAGTACAGGTATCATATCCAGGCGAAGTGGTACACCGACGGCATCAACGCGCTTGGCCTGAACGAGGGATACGAGCCGGCGTTCGTGTTCGTCTTTCAAGAGAAGAGCCCGCCACACCTCATCACGGTGGTTGAGTTGGATCGGGACGCACTTCTCGCCGCCGCAGTCGATATTCGCGTAGCCATCGAAATCTACCGAGAATGCACCCGCGCCGGGCAATGGCCCGGCTACGCCGACGACGTCAAGAAGATTTCACTACCAGCGTGGGAAATCAGGAAGGCCCTGGGAGAATTCGCATGAGCAATAATGCTGTCGCCAACCGGGGTCGCCAGGCGGCACCCGTCAACCTGCCGACCGTGAATCCGGTCCCCAACGTGGCTCGTATCAGCCAGGGCACCGCGGTCGAGATGAGCAGAGCCGCTGCCGAGGTGCTGGCCGCGATCCAGGTCGCCCAGGCTGTCCCGCGCAACATTGTGGATGCACGTCGGGAGATGCGGGAGTCCTGCTCCCAACTCGGCCTGGCGAAGCGCGCCTTCTACAGCTACAACCGCGGTGATGGGATCGTAAGCGGGCCGACCATCTACCTTGCGCAGGAGCTCGCCCGCGTCTGGCGCAACGTCCAGTACGGCATGAAGCACCTACGGGTCGACGAGGAGAACGGCGAGTCCGAAATCGAGGCGTATGCCTGGGACGTCCAGACCAACAGCCGGAACTCCACCGCCGTCATCGTGGCACACCGCCAGTACACCGGAGCCAAGCCGAAGGACCTCACCAGCGCCCGCGACATCTACGAGAACAATGCCAACGTTGGCGCCCGGCGGATGCGCAGTGCCATCTACCGGATCCTCCCGCGGTGGTTCACCGACGAGGCGGAGGAACTGTGCCGGGACACTCTGAGTAAGGGCGAGTCCGGCATCCGGTTCGACCAGCGGGTCGAGAACGTCATCGCCACTTTCAGGAGTGGAGGTGTTTCCGAGGGTCAGCTCGAAGAGAAGGTCGGCAAGAAGCGGCAGGAATGGAAGCCCGACGAGGTCGTAGAACTGGAAATCCTACTCGATACCCTCAAGCGCCGCGAGATCACCAAGGATGAGGCGTTCCCACCCGAGCGCGTGACGGCATCGGAGATCATCGGCCAGGCGCAACCGACGCCGCCGCGGGGGCAGCAGGCTCCAAGATCCGGCCAGCAGGCCGGCGGGCAGCCGAGGCAGGCCCAGCGGACGGTCCCCCAGGAAGGTCCTTACCTCGAGGGCTACGACTCCGAGCTTGGTGTCGTGGTCCCACCGGATGCCGGCGTGAGGCCGGACGAGTACCAGGACGGGGGAGCGTGAACAGGGATCATAGGGCCAGCGCCGAACTAGCCGACGCGCTACGCCGACCATGGCCGCCCGGGATGCCCGTGGACAGGAACGCCGATGGTCTGGCTCACCGGACTACCCCCGGCGGTGACATCGAGATATACCGGGCCGCTGTCGTCGTCGCCTTCCCGCGCGACCCGGACGGCGTCTGCTACGGGGAGGGGCCCACGCTCGCCGTAGCCGAGGATGCCTGCTGGGAGAGTTACCTGCGTTGGCGTGACTGCGCGGCCGGTGGCGGGGAGCCGGACGGCCGATTCGGTCCGCATGGACCGTTCCGGCCTCGCGAGGGCCGCGAGGTCCCCGGGAGATGCGCGCGATGCGGCACCATACTGGCCTGCGTCTTCCCGCCGGAGCCGGTCGACCAGACTCGGCTGCGGGAGATGTTGTGCAGAATCGCCGGCGGCAGTGTGCTGCCGGAGGGGTACCGGGCCGGGACGCTGTGACGTCCGCGACTCGAGGCGACGGCGTCCCGGCCTGTGCCGGGATGGAGCGGGTGTACGACACCATCGTGGACGCCGGTCGAGACACTCCGGCACCGATGCTCAGGTTCGCGATGATGATCTGCGGCGCCTGCCCGGTGCGGGTGGCATGCCGGGCAGGCGCCGCAGATCGGGGCGAGCAGCACGGTATGTGGGGCGGTGTCCTCGCTGACGACCTCGCCGCGCCCGCAACGTTCGAGCGGCAGATGAGTGTGCGGGTCGGATTCGAGATCCCCGACCTCGTGGAGCTGACCACAACGCTGGACGGGGACGACCGGCGCCGGGCGCGGCTCGCGCTGTACGAGGCGTTCATGCGCGAGGCCGAGCGGCCAGAGTTCCAAGGTCAACGCAACCAGAGAGGTGACGTCGCGATGGCGCCGATCCTGAGACGATACGGCCTGGCGCGGTGGCGGTGGGATGTCTGTCGGATCGAGGCGATGCGGGCCCGCGCACGGAGGGCCGCAGCGGAGGATCTGGCGGTGGCCTCGTGACGGGCGTGCGCCGGGCGCCCGGCCGGAGCGTCACCGCCAGGCCGCCCGGGTTGGAGCGCCTCCTCAAGCCTCTCGACGACTACGACGGCGAGGAGCCCTTCGACAGCAAGACCGCCGCCGAGCTCCTCGACGTGAAGCCGAGGACCGTGACGAGCTGGGCTACGAGTCGGCAACTATCCGGTCTACTCATCGCCCGGTCCCTCGGCTGGCAGTTCACCATCGCCGATCTCCGGGACTTCCTGGAGCGGCGCTACTACGCCGCCCGGTAGGCCGACGCTCGACGGGCCACGGGGGTGGCGGGCCGGGTGTCTGACCGGGCCTGCCACCATGGACTGCCGATGGCCTCCTTTGAAACGCTCCCAGCGCGCAAGCGGGACAACCGCCGCCGTGTCCGCGCCACGGTCGAGCGCGCGCGCCACCGGGCTCCTACCGCTGAGACGATGTGGCGCCAGACGTTTGACACGAAAGCCGCAGCCCGTACCTGGGCCAACAGCGCAGAGCGACATCTCGATCACGGGCACATCCCGGACTGTGTCTGCCCCTCCATGGCGATACAGTGCACCGGCGACACCGGCAAGTCCGCGCCGGTGGAACCGGAGAAGCCGCTGGCCGAGACCTTCACCCTGACGGCCTGGCGCGAGCGGTGGTGGCCGACCTACTGCCGGTCCATGCGGAAGGCCCCCCGCAGCGTCGAGGAGACCGACCGCCGGTGGCGGCTGCACATCGAACCGCGATGGGGCGCCACCTACCTGGCCGAGTTCGATCGGCTGGACATCCAGGACTGGGTGGACGAGGAGCTGTCCGGCTGGAAGGCGCCCGCAACAGTCGAGCTGATCTACAAGGACCTCCAGCTCATGTGCGCCTCGGCAGTCGACAATCGGCCGCCGATCTTGCCCTACAACCCCTGTTACAAGATCCGGCTCCCCGAGTCCAACAGCGCCGAGGCCATTCACACCGACGCAGTCGGCATGGCCCGGATCGCCGGGCGATGCGGCTCCTACTCCGACCTCGTGTGGTGCCTGTACGCCACCGGGTGGCGTTGGGCCGAGATGGTCGGCCTTCGAGAAGATCTGGTGGTCAGGGGCAACCGTGATCCAGGGGACAACGGCCCGTGTATCGATCGTGACGCTGGAGTGCTACGGGTTCATCCCACGCTGGGGTGCCTGGTCGAGGTGAACGGAACCCTCACCTCCGGCCCGCCGAAGACGCGAGGCTCAGCCCGCACCACCCGCGTGCCGGGGTTTGTCTTCGACATGATCGACGCTCAGCTTGGCTGGAAGCCGAAGAAGGGGGAGCGGGGGCCCTACGTCTGGCACGGTCCCCGCGGCGGGCTGCTGCGCCGGTCGGGGTTCAACCGGCGCGCGTGGCGCCCGGCCTGCGACGGCCGCCCGGCCGAGCCCAAGCGGCGCGGAACTCCCGGGCATCCCGGGTGGGAGCCACTGGTGCCGGGCATGAAGGTGCACGGCATTCGCCACTCCCACAAGGCGCTCCTGGAGGCGGCCGGCATCCCGGACTCCGCAATCGAGGTTCGCCTGGGGCACGCCCGTGGGGGAGTCTCCGGGATCTATTCCCATGTCCTGCCCGAGACGGAGGACCGGATTGTCAAGGTCATCCAGGCCCGCTACGAGGCTGCGACCGCCGAGTGGACGGCGGTCTGAGCCGCAACCGGCGGCATCGGCCGCGACCAATCCCACGCTCCGACGGAGGGGCAACCCGAATCCGGTGTGACGCTAGGGGTCGCAACGATTCTGTGATGTAAATCACAGTCGACGGGTGGCCTGTAGCAAGATCAATCCATGGCGGGGCGGCTGGCGGGCGACGCCGATTCTTGAGGCCCTTTTCAGTTCCCCCATGGCGCCCCCATGAAGGCCGAACGCCCCCTCCGTCAAGATCGACAAAGAGGGCGTTTTCCCTGTCGGGACGACAGGATTTGAACCTGCGACCCCCAGACCCCCAGTCTGGTGCGCTACCAAGCTGCGCCACGTCCCGTACGGCAGCAACGTTACCGTACCGGCGACCACTACGGTGACCGGGGGTCGCGTCGTCAACGGCGCGACCCCCGGCCCTCGTGCGTGGGCTCCGCGTGGGACCAGGCCGAGGCCGTCACCCACGAGGTGTCTGCACGCCGCATGGCCGCCGAACAGCAGGGTCAGCTCGCGCCCTGGGCACGCCGTCGGGCAACCCCGGCGCCGATCAGCAGGGCGCCTACTGCCGCACCGGCCAGCGGGAGCAGGGGTGAGGACCCGGGGCCGGCCATCCCGCCGCCACCTGCGGCGACACCGTTCCCCGGCCCGCCCCCCGGCCCGACTCCGGCACCGACGCCACCGATGCCACCGATGGCGCAGTCGCGCTTCTTGTCGTCCCAGCGGAACCAGTCGTCCTTGCCGTCCTTGCCGTCCCGATCGTCCTTGCCGTCCAGGCCGTCCAGGCCGTTCCTGCCGTCCCGATCGTCCTTGCCGTCCAGGCCGTTCCTGCCGTCCCGATCGTCCTTGCCGTCCAGGCCGTTCCTGCCGTCCAGGCCGTCGTCGATCCGATCGGCCCGGACCTGCTTGTCGCCGTCGATCTTGTCATCGCGGTCGCGGTCCTTGCCGTCCCGATCGTCCTTGTCGCCGAAGATGCCCCACCCGTCCTTCTTGTCGTCGCACCGGTGGTTGTCCTTGTCGTCGAGGGCGTGGGCAGCAGCCAGGCCGGGCCCGAAGGTGAGGGTGACGCTCGCCGCGCTGGATATCGCGAGAACGGCGGCGCTCCGACCCATACCTTTCTTCATCTGGTCCCCTCTCTCACGTACGGTGATCGATTCATTACTGCGAGTGATACCCTAGCGACTGAGCGTGGGGGTGCGGGTCAACCGCCCGGGCGTGGTGCGGCCGGATCGACCTCCTCGCGGCGGCGATCGGGTCGCTTCTTCGGTCTAGTTCGTCCAGTTTTCGGTGATCTCGGAATCGTTGAGACCAGTGCACCTCGCTCACAAGCATGCCGCTCACGGAAAGTATCTCTACCGATTGGTAGAGTCACTATCAGTGGCCTTGTGGTGCGGGCGCGTGACGGTTCGGAGCCGCGAGCGGTGCGCTGGACGATCCACCTCGGGAGCGATCCGCACGGGCATGTAGACGATCGACGGGCGGGATGGCGGGAGGAGCTGTGAAAGGTGGGACGGGCAGCGGTAACCAGCGGCCCGCGAACGGCGCACCGACGGCCTTCTCCGTCCGCGCACCCGCCGCGGGCAGGCGCCTCCTGCTCTGGCGGTGGCTTCTCCTCGTCGGGGCGGTCCTTGTCCTCGGCAGCGGTTTCCGGCTGGCGGAACCGGCGTTCGACGCCGTCCGCGGCGGTTCCGGGGCGGACACGACGGCCGGCATCGCCGACGTCCCGCTGCCGCCCACTCCCGTGCCGACGACCGGCCGGTTCGGGCTACCTCCCGCCGTCCCTGAGCAGCCGGTGGTGGTCGTTAACAATCCGTCCCGGCTGCGCATCCCCCGGATCAGGGTGGACGCTCCGATCATTCATCTGGGTCTGAACCCGGATGGCACGCTCGGGGTGCCCAAGGCATGGGGGGATGTCGGCTGGTATGACCGTGGTCCGGCGCCTGGCGGCATCGGCCCTGCCGTGCTCGTCGGCCACTACGATTCCACCACCGGCCCGGCGGTCTTCTACCGGCTGCACGAGCTCGTGCCCGGCGACCGTGTCGAGGTCGCCTCGCCGACCGGCGTGTCCACGACGTTTGTCGTCGATCGCGCGGAGAACGTGGTGAAGTCGAGGTTCCCGGCGAACCGGGTCTACGGACCGGTACTCCGCCCTGAACTGCGCCTGATCACCTGCGGGGGCGCCTTCGATCGGAAGGCCGGGCACTATCTCAACAACCTGGTGGTGTACGCGCACGCCGAATCCTCGGCAGGAGCCGCGCCCGTCGTGCCGGCCCGGTCTGCGGCGAGCATGCTTCCGCCGAATCCGCCGCGGATGCCCGTACCCGCGCACTCGTCGCCTGGGCTGCCGTCGCCTGCGCACTCGTCGCCTGGGCTGCCGAGGCCGGCGCAGATCTCGTCAGGCCAGCCGGCACGGCCGCAGCCGGCGCAGGTCGGTTCTGTCCCGGGTGTGAACCCGCCGCCCGCACCCTGACGACCCGGCCCGTTCCGCTGCCGGATCGCCGACGAGACAGCCGGAGAGATCTACGACACGTCGATGCTTGGGGGGCGTCGTGACGACCTGACCGAGGTGGCGTGACCGAGCCGCCGACAGGCACCCGGCGTGACGGCATCCGTACTTCTTGCTGAGCGGCGGCGGCCTTCTGGCGCCGTGTTCAAGTGTTGGGGTGGGGGTGATTGCGGGTCGCCCGGGCATGTCCACTATCGTCATCAACGGCACTTCTGTTCTACCGATCCATAGGTGTCCAGATTATGAAGTGTCTGTTACGTGTCATACAGATATACCTATTTTGATAGAGATACCCGTCGAACCGATGTGCCTGGCCCTGCCCCCGGTTCGGCGGCCCCTCCGAGTATGTCGGGGCAGGTGCGGGGAGCCGTAGTTCCGGGTGTGGCCGGCGGATCTGGCCGTGTTCTGGCCGCGTTCCGGCGGTGACGGCACTGACCGGGTCGTTGGCCGCCGGGCTGACCAGCCCGAACCCGACAGCTCCCTCGTAGGCGCACGGGAAGGACACGTCTTGCCCCGTCGTGGTATGGCCTGGCTTCCGGAGGACTGGGACCAGTTTGTCCGGAATCGTCAGCGCCCGTCGGCGCCCCACGGCTCCTCAGGCTCCGGCGCGGCTCGCCGCCATACCACTCCTCCTCCGCGACGCGCGGTCACCATCGCCGCGTTCACCACCGGGACGATCGCGGCCTCGACCGCCGCCTTCGCGGCCACCGTCCCCGGGGGCACCGACGGAACCTCGTCGCTGGAGTCGAACTCCCTCACCCAGGAAGCCGCGCTCGTCCCGGGACATCACGCCACCGGCCACGATGCGGCCTCGGCCCGCAGGCTCGCCCCGTTGGCCACCGCTATCGCGGACCACGACCCCGTCTTCACCAGCGTCTCGATCGCCGCGGACAAGACCTCGGTCGCGCCCAACACCCCGGTGGTGCTCACGGTGCGGGCGTTGGAATCGGACAGCGGCACCCCGCTCGCGAACCAGGACGTCCGTATCGTCGTGGTGAACGGTCCCCAGTGGCAGACCTCCACGAGGTTGCGGACCGGCGCGAACGGTACCGCGCAGATCACCGCGCGCCTGCTCTCCACGACGACGATCACCGCGGTCTTCGACGGATCGAACGCCCTGCGTCCCTCCCTGGCCAGCGCCGCCACGGTGACGATCGCGAGTCCGACGAGTCCGACGGGTCCGGGACGGTCGGCTCCGGGACGGTCGGGTCCGGGACGGTCGGGTCCGGGACGGTCGGGTTCCGTGATCGACCAGGCGATTCCGAAGGTCATCCCGGGTAGTTCGATCGGGGAGAAGGCCGTCTACCTCGCGTCGTTGCACAAGGGCAAGCCGTATGTCTGGGGCGCGGAGGGCCCGTACTCGTTCGACTGCTCCGGCCTCGTCCAGTACGTCTTCAAGCAGCTCGGCCGCTCGCTGCCGCGCACGGCGCAGGAGCAGTACAACGTCTCCGCCAAGGTGCCCCAGTCGGGCAAACAGCCCGGCGACCTGATCTTTTACGGTACTCCTGGGAATATCTACCACGTCGGCATCTATGCAGGGAACGGGTATATGTGGGCCGCCCCGCAGACCGGCGGTGTCGTGTCGCTGCGGCCCATCTACAGCTCCACCTACAAAGTCGGCCGCATCCTCTGAGCCCGGTCCCATCTGACCCGGTCCGAACGCCGGGGTACCCCGCCGGCGGATCCCTCTCCGCTCCCCGTGCCCCACGATCCGCTAGCGTCAGCGATGTCCGGCCCGTCGGCGGGGCGTTGCGACCTCTACCGGGCCCGGACGTCCTGACCGGCGCCGAACCCGTCGGTGGGACCTGCGGGAGCGCCGGGTGCGGTGGGCGGCCGTCCACCGCCGTCGCGGCGCGTCGCGCCGCCCCACCGGTGGAGGAGGGACGCCGCATGACCATGCCCGCCGCCTCGGACCGGATCTGGACGGTTCCGAACGCGCTGTCCGCCCTGCGGCTGCTCGGCGTGCCGGTCTTCCTCTGGCTGGTGCTGGGCCCGAAGGCGGACGGTGCGGCGCTCGGCGTTCTCGCGTTCGCCGGAATCAGCGACTACCTGGACGGCAAGCTCGCGCGAGTGCTGAACCAGACGAGTCGCCTCGGCGTCCTGCTGGATCCCCTCGCCGACCGGTTCTACATCCTCGCCACCATCGTCGCTCTGACCCTCCGCGGGATCGTGCCGGTCTGGTTCGCGGTTCTGCTCCTCGCCCGCGACGTGGCGCTGCTGGCGCTGCCGCCGTTGCTGCGCCGGATCGGGGTCGGCGTCACGCTGCCCGTGCACTACCTGGGCAAGGCGGCGACGTTCAACCTGCTGTACGCCTTCCCTCTCCTGCTGTTGTCCGCCGGGGATTCCTGGCTGGCCACCGCGGCACGCCCGGTCGGATGGGCGTTCGCGATCTGGGGTACTGCCCTGTACTGGTGGTCTGGTCTTCTGTACTTCGTCCAGGCCGGCCAGCTCGTCCGGCGCTTCCGGGCGGATGCCCGGACCGGCGCAAGTGGGAGGTGACCGGTGAGAGCCGTCGTCATGGCCGGTGGCGAGGGCACCCGGCTGCGCCCGTTGACCGCGAACCTGCCCAAACCACTGCTCCCCGTCGTCAACCGGCCGATCATGGAGCATGTGCTGCGCCTGCTCAAACGGCATGGTTTCGACGAGACGGTGGTGACCGTCCAGTTTTTGGCCTCGATGATCCGGACGTACTTCGGTTCCGGTGACGAGCTCGGGATGCACCTGTCGTACGCCACCGAGACGACCCCGCTGGGCACCGCCGGCAGCGTGAAGAACGCCGAGGACGCCCTGCGGGACGAGGCGTTCCTGGTGATCAGCGGGGACGCGCTGACCGACATCGACCTCACCGACCTGGTCGCCTTCCACCGGCGTCAGGGCGCGCTCGTCACCGTCGCGCTGAAATCCGTCCCCGATCCGCTCGAGTTCGGCATCGTCATCACCGGCGAGGACGGACGGATCCAGCGCTTCCTGGAGAAGCCGACCTGGGGGCAGGTGTTCTCCGACACCGTCAACACCGGTATCTACGTGATGGAGCCCGAGGTGCTTGCCCAGGTGCCGCCCGGCGAGGCGGTGGACTGGTCCGGCGACATCTTCCCCCGGCTGGTCGAGGAGGGTGCCCCGGTGTACGGCTATGTGGCGTCCGGGTACTGGGAGGACGTCGGCACCATCGCGAGCTTCCAACGGGCTCAGGCCGACGTGCTCAACCGCCAGGTCGATGTGGAGATCGGCGGTTTCGAGGTGTCCCCCGGGGTGTGGATCGGTGAGGACGCCGAGGTCCACCCGGAGGCGATCCTCAAGGGGCCGCTCGTGGTCGGCGACTACAGCAAGGTGGAGGCCGGCGCCGAGCTGCGGGAGTTCTCCGTGCTGGGCAGCAACGTGCTGGTGAAGAGCGGCGCGTTCCTGCACCGGGCGATCGTCCAGGACAACGCGCTCATCGGCCCGCAGACGAACCTGCGTGGCTGCGTCATCGGCAAGAGCACCGACGTGCTGCGGGCGGCCAGGATCGAGGAGGGCGCCGTCGTCGGAGACGAGTGCGTCGTCCGCGAGGAGGCGTTCATCTCCCATGACGTGAAGGTGTATCCGTTCAAGACGATCGAGGCCGGCGCGGTCGTCAACACGTCCGTCATCTGGGAGTCCCGCGGCCAGCGGACCCTGTTCGGGCCGCGCGGGGTGTCCGGCCTGGTGAACGCGGAGATTACCCCGGAGCTGGTGGTGCGCCTCGCCGGCGCCTACGCCACGACCCTGAAAAAGGGAGCCACCGTCACCACCGCGCGGGACGGTTCCCGCGCCGCCCGGGCCCTCAAGCGGGCCGTCATCAGCGCGTTGACCGCCGGCGCCATCAACGTCCGTGATCTTGAGGTGGCACCGATGCCGGTCACCCGCTTCGATGTCCGCTCGTCCAACGCCGCTGGGGGGATCATGCTGCGCACCACCCCCGGAGACCCGGAACGCATCGACATCATCTTCCTGGATGCCGACGGCGACGACCTCTCCCCGGTGGCGCAGCGCAAGCTTGACCGGGTCTTCTCCCGCCAGGAGTTCCGCCGGGCCTTTCCCGGTGAGATCGGTGACCTGCGTTTCCCGGCCCGCACCATGGATCTCTACATCCAGGATCTGCTTGACCGGGTCGATACCGCCGGCATCGCCGAGGCGGATCTCAAGATCGTCGTTGATCCTTCGGGTGGCTCGGCGTCCCTGGTGCTGCCGACACTGCTCGGCCGGCTCGGCGTCGACGTGCTCACCGTCAACGGACGCGTCGACGAGACCATCCCGCCCCGCAGCGCCCTGGAGGATCTGCGGGCCACCGACCGCCTGGGCGCCCTCGTCGCCAGCTCCGGGGCGGCCTTCGGCGTGCGGTTTGACCATGTCGGCGAGCGCGTCACGATCGTCGACGAACGGGGGGACCTCATCGACGATGACCGGGCCCTGCTGGTGTTCCTCGACCTCGTCGCGGCGGAGAATCCCGGCGCGGAGGTGGCCCTGCCGGTGACCATCACCCGGGTGGCCGACCAGGTCACCCGCTTCCACGGGCTGACGGTACGCCGGACTTCCCTGTCGGCGGCGGCGTTGACCGGGGTCGCCCGTGACGACGGCATCGTCTTCGCCGCCGACGGGCGGGGCGGCTTCATCGTCCCCGAGTTCGCCCCCGCGATCGACGGGATCGCGGCGTTCGTGAAACTGCTGGCCCTGGTGGCACGGACCCGGCTGACGCTCAGCACCATCGACGCCCGGATACCTTTGGTGGCGATCCTGCGTCGTTCAGTGCCCACCCCGTGGGCGGTCAAGGGCACCGTCATGCGTCGCGTGGTGGAGTCGGTCGACCCGGATGCGGGGCATGTCATCGACACCACGGACGGGGTTCGGATCGTCGGTCCGGACGGCTCCTGGATCCTGGTGTTGCCGGATCCGAGTGAGGCGGTCACCCACCTGTGGTCGGAGGGTGCCGACATCGAGGAGGCCCACGTGCTGCTGCGGCGCTGGGTCGAGGTGGTCGAGGCGCGGTAGCCACGGCACGCGCGGCGAGGCCCTGGTCGGCGGCGCTCGGTGTCCGGTCGGTCAGAATGCCGAATGTGCGAGAACGGACCGGATGGCCACGCCGAGGGCCGGTATGCCCCGTGGCCACCGGCCCTTCGGATCCCTGCGGCGTCTCCGGGCGGGCCCGTCGCCCCTGGCTGCGCCCCCTCGCCCTGGCCCTCGTCCTCGGCCTGCTCGGCCTGGTGATAGCCACCGGGGCCCGGCGTGCCGCGACGACGGCCGGGGAACGTGCGGAGCTCGTCGCGGCCCTGCGCGCGGAGATTCATGAGCGATCCGCCGCGACTACTGCGGCCGCGACCCGGGTCAGCGAGCTGCGCCTGCGGGTGAAGACGGCGCGGGAACAGCGCGCCCGGGCCGAGCGCGAGCTGGCCCGGGCCACGGCGGCACTGTCGGATCTCGGGCCGGCGGCCGGCTGGTCCCCCGTGCGTGGACCGGGCGCCCGGATCGAGCTCGCGGACCGGACCTCCCCCGGGCCGTCGGCACCCTCGGCACCTCGTGCGTCAACGGCGCCCACCCCGCTGCGCCCGTCGACCGGGCCCGCTGGTCCCCGCCCCGCACCGGCGTCCGGCTGGACCCGGATTCAAGATCGAGACCTTGCTGATCTCGTCAACGTGCTGTGGATCTCGGGTGCCGAGGCTGTCGCGGTCAACGGCGTCCGCCTGACGGCTCTCAGCGCGATCCGGGCGGCCGGTGATCTCGTTCTCGTCGGATTCGTGCCGATGATCGCGCCGTACACCGTCGAAGCGGTGGGTGATCCGGACGATCTCGTGCGGCGTCTCGAGGAGTCCGCCGTGATCGACCGGCTGCGGCATCGTCCCGACTCACCGGTGACCTCCCTGGCGGTCGTCACTGTCAGAAACCTGACCCTGCCCGCGGCCGATCCCCGGGTGCTGCGGCATGCTCGACGGAGCGAATCATGATCGTCGTGGTAGCCCTTGCCCTGGGCGTGACGGTCGGCCTGGTGCTGGGCCCGACCGTCCCCGACTGGATGGATCCCTACCTCCCAGTCGCCGTGGTGGCCGCGGTGGACGCTGCTCTCGGCGGCGCGCGGGCCGTCGCGGAGAGGGTGTTCGACGACCGGGTGTTCATCGTCTCGTTCGTCTTCGACGTCGCGGTTGCCGTCCTGATGGTGCTACTTGGCGACCTGATCGGGTTCGGCGGCGCGTTGTCCACCGCGGTGGTCGTGGTGCTGGGCATCCGCATCTTCGCCACCGCGACCGCGTTGCGTCAGCATCTGATCAAGGTCTGACGGTGGCGGTGACCTCGACAGGCGACCCTTCGGGATCCGGGCCCGGACGGAAGTCCGTACCCGATCCGAAGCCCGATCCGACCCCGGTCGCCGAGGCGCCGGTCCCCGATCCGACCCCGGTCGCCGAGCCGCCGGTCCCCGAGACGCCGGTCCCCGAGGCGCCGTCGGACCCGCCCCCGTCGCCCGTCGTGGTCCCTGTCGCGTCGGAGCCGACGCCGAGCCCGGTTCCGGGGCACGCCCGGCCGGGTCGTGCCCGGACGCGGCGTGCCCTGAGCCTGGTCCTGCTCGCCGGTCTCGGTTTCGCCGCGGTCGCCGCGACCCGGTCCGCGGAGCCGTCCTTCGGACTTGCCACCGCGCGGCCGGGCGAGCTCGCCGCGACCCTCGGTGCGATCGGCGCCGTCGACCGGTCCCTGGTGGCCCGGGAGCATCAGCTCCGCCAGGAGACGGAACCGATGATGCCGCCCGTGCCGACGTCGACGCCGGCCCCGGCGGCCGGGCCGGGCGAGGTGCGTCGCGAGGCCGACCGGCTGGCGATCCTCACCGGCATCGTGCCGGTCACCGGATCGGGGCTCGAGCTGACGATCCATGACCCCCACCGCGCGGTCGACTCCTCGATCCTCGTCGACGCCCTGCAGGAGCTACGGGACGCGGGCGCCGAGGCGATCGAGATCGCCGGGGTCCGAGCGGTCGTCTCGACCTACGTGGCCGACGAGCCCGGGCGGGGGTTGGTGGTCGACGGCACGTCGATCGCGCCGCCGTACGTGCTGCGGGTGGTGGGCGACGCCCACACGCTGGACCAGGCGATGCGGATCCCCGGCGGGGTGCTCGATACGGTAGCGGCACGGGACGGGGCGCAGGCGACCGTTCGGACCTCCGAGCACATCGAGATCCGTGCGCTGCGACCCGCTCCGAGTCCTCGCTATGCCCGTCCGGCCGGATAGGGGACCCTGTCCGGGCCAGTCGAGGAACGTGGTTCCTGGTGGAGTTCGCGGCGCGGTACGGCGTCGGGCCGGGCGGCGCAGAGCGGTCCGCGGAGTGGTCAGAGCAAGGGGAGGCGATCTCCGGTGTACCCGGACGACCTGAAGTACACCCGTGAGCACGAATGGATCCGGCTCGACGGGAGCACGGCACGGGTCGGCATCACGTCCTACGCGCAGGAGGCACTGGGCGACATCGTCTTTGTCTCTCTGCCCGACCTCGGCTCCGCGGTCCAGGCCGGTGAGTCCTTCGGAGAGGTCGAGTCGACCAAGAGCGTGTCCGAGATCTACGCGCCGATCGCCGGCGAAGTGACGGCGCGCAACGAGGCGCTTGCCGGTGCGCCGGAACTGATCAACTCTGATCCCTACGGGGAAGGCTGGCTCGTCGAGCTCACGGTCGCGGATGTCGCCGGCGTCACCGGCCTGCTGGCCGCCGAAGAGTACGCGGAGCACGTGAAGGAAAACTGAGAGTATCTGGTTTGTGCCCATGGTGGGTGGTGGGCCGCACCACGCCGAACAACACGGGTCGCACCCTTTTCACGACCGTGCCCGCGATGCACTAGCCTCGGAGTGCACCGGGGCACGATCGTGGACGGCCCGACCGTCGCCATGTGATCATCCTGGTGATGGGGGTGGGCTGCGGACGTCTGGCTACCACCATCGCAGTGTTGGCAGAGACGTTCCCGCCGCCCGTTCGGTGGCGGCCGAAGCGGCTGGGGTACCCCGCCCGTGCGGGATCCCGGCAGGAAGCGGACGCGACTGTGTTCTGCACGAGGTGCGGACAGCAGAACCCGTCCGACGCGCTGTACTGCGCGCGGTGCGGGTCTCCTCTGGTGCGTCCGGGTGAGCCCGTGGCGCCGGAGAGACCCGCGGAGCAGACGTCGACGCTGAACCTGGCGGCCGCGCTGTCCGGCATCGAGGGCGACCACGTCGACGAGTCGACCGAGCGGGACGCCGTCGCCGCCGTCGACGCGCTACCTCCCGGTTCGGCGTTGCTCGTCGTCAAGAGGGGGCCGAATGCGGGGAGTCGTTTTCTGCTGGATGCCGACATGACCACCGTCGGCCGCCATCCCGAGAGCGACATCTTCCTCGACGACGTGACCGTCTCCCGCCGGCATGCGGAGTTCCATCGCTCGCCGTACACCAAGGGCTTCTCGGTTCGCGACGTCGGGAGCCTGAACGGTACCTACCTCAACCGCGAGCGGATCGACTCGGCTGAGCTCACCAGCGGCGACGAGGTGCAGATCGGCAAGTTCCGCCTGGTGTTCCTGACCGGCGCGAGCTACGGGGGGTCAGCGGCACGGTGACGAGGAAGGACCCACGGTGAGCGGCGGCCTCGCCGCGGCATCGCCGGCCCCGCGTTCGGGCGCAGCGCGCTCGGACCAGGCCGGACAGAACGCGAAGGTGCTCAACATCGGCCAGGTTCTCGACCGTCTGCGGGCGGACTTCGCCGACATTACCCTGTCGAAGATCCGCTATCTTGAGGCGGAGGGGCTCGTCGAACCCGCCCGTACCAGCGCGAACTACCGCAAGTACTCGGTCGACGACGTCGCCCGGCTCCGTTACGTCCTGCACGCGCAGCGGGAGCGCTTTCTTCCGCTGCGCGTGATCAAGGAGGAGCTGGCGTCGCTCGACCGCGGTGAGACCCCGGTGCATCGGCCCGGACCCCGCGCGCTGCCTCCGCATCCGACCCCTACCGGCCTGGACGCGTTCCTCGGGGCGGAAAGGGTTAGGATGTCGCGCCGGGAGCTTCTCGCCGCCGCGGGGCTCGGCGACGAGGCCCTGACCGAGCTGGAACAGCACGGCCTGGTGGGTCCGATCGCGGGCGGCGGGTACTACGATTGCGACGCCCTGCTCGTCGCGCGGACCGTGGCGCTGCTGGCCGGCCACGGCGTGCAGCCCCGGCATCTGCGGGCCGCCCGCACCGTGGCCGACCGTGAGGCTGGTCTCATCGAGGCCGCCGTCGCCCCGTTGCGGGGCCAGCGCGGTGGTGAGGGCTCGGGACGGCACGCCGAGACCGCCGATGAGCTGGCGGCGTTGCTGGTCCGCTTGCACGCGGCCCTGTTGCGCTCCCGGCTGGCGGCGGGACGATCGAGTTGAGACCGAGGTGAGGAGGCTGCCGGGGCTGCGCTCGGAGTGCCTTGCCGGACAGCCGAACCGGTGGGCGCGCTGACGCCGGACGGAAGCGGGGATACTGTCTCCCCTGTGGGGTTTTCTGGCTCCGGTCACAACATCCCGCCCCGCCCCACCTGCGAGGAGGTAGATCGGTGCATCGGCTGGACATCGTCGGCGTGCGAGTCGAGCTTCCGTCGAAGCAGCCGATCGTCCTGCTCAAGGAGGTGGGCGGTGAGCGGTATCTGCCCATCTGGATCGGTGCTGTTGAGGCGACGGCGATCGCCTTCGCCCAGGAGGGCATCACGACGGCTCGACCTATGACCCATGACCTGATGCGGGATGTGTTGCGCGCGCTGCAGACGGATCTGACCCGGGTGACCATCACCGACCTTCAGGACGGCGTCTTCTTCGCCACGCTCGTGTTCGGCAACGGGGTGGAGGTCTCCGCCCGGCCGTCCGACGCGATCGCGTTGGCGATGCGGATGGGAGCGCCGGTCTACGGGGTCGAGGCGGTCCTGGCCGAGGCCGGGATCATCGTTCCCGAGGAACAGGAACAAGAACAGGAGAACGAGCTGGAGAAGTTCCGGGAGTTCCTTGACACGATCTCCCCGGAGGATTTCAACACTCCCGGATCCTGAGGGTGCCCGGTTCCCGAGGGCTCCTGGCCCCTGAGCCTCCCAGTCCTCGGCGTGCCCGCCTGGGCGCAGGTCGGCCGTTGAGGCCTTCAGCCAGCCCGGGCCAAGGTCGGCTGTGATCTAGCGTGCGGGCAGTATCGGAGCGCACTTCCGATTTGACCGATCTGTTGAATGACGTCCGCTGGACTACAGACACGCCGGCTTAGATCATTGAAGGAACCGCGCGTCGCTCCTACGGTCGGGAGAGCCCGACCGTAGAGTTCGTGCCCCTGCCCGCGGTAGACGTGGCGGAACGGGCTCTCTCCGGCTCTGACCTTGCCGGGCTGTGGCAACGGCGTGATGCGCTCCGCCCGGGCCCGTGCCGACGGGTGGGCGGGCGGTCCCGGCTTACGGGCACAGGGGTGCCGCGTCGCGGTCTCGCAGACCGTCGACCGGCGGCGGTCGGGGACAGGGAGTCGTGTGGTCGAGATGATCGTGGCAGGCCGCACGACGGTGGAAACGGTTCGATCGGGCCGGGTGCCCGGGATGGCGGCGTCGGGTGACGTCGGCGGTCGGGACGGATCCGGAACGGTCCGGAGGATGGGGCTGGCATGGCGGCGAAGTGCGTACAGCGATGATCGAACAGGGCCAGCTCTTTCCGGATGAGATTCCTGAACCGCCGGGGGACGATGTCGGGTACCGGGGGCCGACGGCCTGCGCCGCGGCGGGCATCACCTACCGCCAGCTCGACTACTGGGCTCGGACCGGTCTGGTCGTCCCCAGCGTCCGCGACGCGTCCGGTTCCGGCAGCCAACGGCTGTACTCCTTTCGTGACGTCCTGGTGCTGCGCGTGGTCCGCAAGCTACTCGAGGCCGGTGTGTCGCTGCAGAACATCCGGGTGGCGGTGGAGCATCTGCGTACCCGCGGCGTGGACGACCTGGCGCAGCTCACCCTGATCAGCGACGGCTCCACCGTGTACGAGTGCACCTCGGACGACCAGGTGATCGATCTTGTCCGGGGTGGGCAGGGCGTGTTCGCCATCGCCGTTGGCCGAGCCCTGCGCGACATGCGTGGCCAGCTGGCTGAACTGCCCTGCGAGCGGCCTGGTCATCCGCCGGCAACCCATCCCGGCGACGAGCTGGCCAGTCGTCGGACCCGGCGGAGCTCGGCCTAGCCTCCCCCGCCTTTATTCGGTTCCAAACTGTCGGAGGTTCGTCGTACGGTCCGCCTCGTGACAGACAACCCGGCGGTCCTCACCGAGGGCCTGCAGAAGAGCTACGGCGGCAAACGAGCGCTGGTGGGCCTGGACCTGCGGGTCGATGCCGGCACCGTGCACGGCGTGCTGGGGCCCAACGGAGCCGGCAAGACGACGGCGGTACGCATCCTGTCGACCCTGCTGCGTCCGGACGGCGGCCAGGCCAGGGTCCTCGGTCTGGACGTCGTCCGGCAGGCGGACGCGCTGCGTGCCCGGATCGGTCTGACCGGTCAGTACGCGGCGGTCGACGAGCGGCTCACCGGCCTGGAGAACCTGGAGATGTTCGGGCGGCTCTACCGGCTGCGCAGCCGCGTCGCGCGGGCCCGCGCGGTCGAGTTGCTCGAGCGGTTCGAGCTCGCCGAGTCGGCCGGTCGGCAGGCGCGTACCTACTCGGGCGGGATGCGGCGGCGGCTCGATCTCGCGGCCAGCCTGATCATCAACCCGGCGGTGCTGTTCCTCGATGAGCCGACCACCGGACTGGATCCCCGCAGCCGTTCGGCAATGTGGAGGGTGATCGCCGATCTGGTGCGGGACGGCACGACGGTCCTGCTCACGACGCAGTACCTGGAGGAGGCCGACCGGCTGGCCCACCGGATCTCGGTGGTTGACGGCGGCCGGGTCATTGCGCGGGGTACCCCGAACGAGCTGAAGTCGCAGGTCGGTGGCGACCGGCTGGACATCGTCGTCGGTGGTGACGCCGCCGAGGATGTCCAGGCCGCCCGGGCGGTGCTTGCCCGGTTCGGATCCGGCGCGGCGACGGCCGACGGGGAGACGCGCCGGGTCAGTGTGCCGGTACCGGGCGCGAGCGTGCTGTCCGACGTGGTCCGGGGTCTCGACGAGCTGGGGGTGCCGATCTCCGACGTCGCCCTGCACCGGCCGTCGCTGGACGACGTCTTCCTCGCCATGACCGGGCGCGCTCCGGCCGGCAGCGAGGTGCCGCCCGCACGCGCGGGCGGCGACGGCCGTGGCGACACCGACACCCCTGATGACCGGGGCGACAAGGACGACAAGGACGATGACAAGGACATGGTGACCATATGAGCACCCTCGAGCTGACTCCAGCGGGGCGCGGGCAGCTGTCGTGGGCCGTTGCCGACGCGTGGGTGATGTGCCGGCGCAATCTGATCCAGACCTGGCGGATACCCGAGCTCGTCATCTTCGCGACCATCCAGCCGGTCATGTTCGTCCTGCTGTTCACCTATGTCTTCGGTGGCGCGATCAACGTGGGTGACGGGGTCAAGTACGTGGACTACCTGATGCCGGGCATCTTCCTGCAGACGGTGATCTTCGGGTCGATGCTGACCGGCGTGGGGCTGGCGGAGGACCGTCAGCGGGGTCTGATCGACCGGTTCCGTTCCCTTCCCATGAGCAGGTCGGCGCTGCTCACCGGCCGTACCCTGGCCGATCTCGCCCGCAACGTCTTCATCGTCGTAGTGATGCTTCTGGTGGGCCTGGCCGTGGGATTCCGGTTCGGGGAGACCACGGTGCCGGCGGTGCTGGCCGGGTTCGGGCTGATGCTGTTGTTCTCGTACGCCTTCTCCTGGCTGTCCGCCGTCATCGGGCTGTCGGTGAGTAGCGCGGAGGCGGCGCAGTCGGCGGGATTCATCTGGATTTTCCCGCTGGTCTTCGCCAGCTCGGCCTTCGCCCGGGTGGAGACCATGCCGGGCTGGCTGCAGGCGTTCGCCCAGCATCAGCCGGTGACGGTGACCGTCGACGCCGTGCGGGCGTTGTTCCTCGGCGGTCCGGTCGTCTCCGTTCTCCTGCAGTCCCTCGCCTGGTGTCTGGGCCTGCTGGTGGTGTTCGGGCCGTTCGCCGCGCGCGTGTACCGGCGGTCGGCCTCGCGCTGACCGGCGGGCCCGACCGCCGGCCGCGGGCCGCACCGAGCGTCGCCGAGGCGCGGCTCATGGTCAGGTGCGGCCCTCGGTCTCCTGGGCGTTGCCCAGCGTCGCCTCGTAGGCGAGCCATTCGGCCCGCAGGACCGGCCAGCCGTCGGCGCGCAGCAGGTCCACCACGGCGGGGTCGTCGTCGACCACGACGGCGACCCGACGGCCGGCGCCGAGCTCGCGAAGTTCGGCGCGTTTGAACACCCGAGCCGGCCGACGGTCGGCGTCCGGACGCATCCGCAGCTCACCCGGCGGCAGATCCTGTTCGGTCAGCCAGCGCCGCGTCGCCTCTCTGGAACGCTCTGGCCGGCCGGTCAGCCATACCACCTCGTGGTCCCGAGCCAGCTTGCGGGCTAGTTCCACCCCTTCGGCCAAGGGGGGATCGGCGGGCGCCGCTGCGAAGAACGCCTCCCAGTCACTGGGACTGGCGCGCAGGAAGCGTAACCGGTGTCGGACGTCGGCCACCACCCCGTCGACGTCAATGACGGCGAGCGGTCGCTGTTTCGCCGCCGCCGTACCCGCCGTCTCCGTGAGGCCCGCCGTGTCAGCCGTGTCAGCCGTGTCCGTCACCGACGTTCCCTTTCCACCTGCTCATCGCCGACCTTCGCCCCTTCGATCGGTGCGCTGGCTTACCTGACCGGGACGGTTGCCCCGACGGATCATTGAACACGCGCGGCGCCGTTGATTTGGTGCCGGTCGAGGGGTAGCCCGCTCCGGTGGTCCCGGCGTCGCCGTCGTCCGGAACGGCCAGGCTGCGGGTGGTTGTACCGATAACGTCGCCGATGTCGTCGCATGCTTTCGTCCGGCGAGGTCCCCGTGCCCAGACCGTCGCGCCGGCAGGCCAGTTCGGCCGGTCGGCGCGTTCTGGGATGTTTGCTCCGTCGGACGTGTCATGGTCGTCGGGGGGCTCGACGCCGAGCACGGCAACACACAGTGTGGGGAGGTCAACGTGTCGGGTACCCGGCGGGCGCGCACGCTCGTGGCCGGTATCCAGTCCTCGCTGGGGGCGGCACTGGCGCTCGCCGATCGGCTGGATGAGCAGGCGGACCGGATCGAGGCCGAAGCGGGTTCCGGTGTCGCCGGGAAGGCTGGTGCCGCCGGGAAGGCTGGTGCCGCCGGGAAGGCTGGTGGCCTCGGTGAGTCCGGTGCGGGGCGGCTCGACGTCGCCGGGGAGCTCGCCCGGGCCGCCGTGATCGCCCGTTCCCGGGCGCGTGGATTCGCCGGCGCGTCCTGGGCGGCGCCCGACTGGCGGCACGGCCCCTTCGGCGTCGCCCCGGTCGGCGACCGGGCTCGTTTCCGGCCCGCTCTGTGGCAGGTCGGCCAGGTCATCGTGCCGCCCGACGATCCCACGGCGCAGCACCGGACGGTGCCACTGGCCATCCCGCTGCTGGACGGCCTGAACCTGCGGATCGAGACGACCCGGTCCCGCCGGCCCGCCGCGGTCGACCTCGTGCGTGGCCTGCTGACCCGCGTCCTCGCCGCGGCGCCGGCCGGGCGGGTCCGACTCGTCGTCTATGACCCCCACGAGCTCGGTGCCGGGCTCGCTAGCTTTGCGCCGCTGCGTGCCGCCGGTGTGGCCACCCCCACGCTCACGACGCGGGCCCGGCTCGAGGAGGTCCTCGCGGAGCTGTCGGCGGAGGTGGGAAGGATCACTGTGGACCGGCTCGGTGGCCGGTTCGACTCGTTGCGGGAGCGGGAGGAGGCCGGGCTTCCGCGTTCGGAGCCCTGGCGCGTCCTGGTGCTGCTCGGTGAGCCCCGGCTGCACGACGAGGGCGCGCGGGCGCTCGCCGCCATCGCGGCCCAGGGCCCGTCCTGCGGGGTGGTGGTGATCTCCATCGTGGAGGTCCGGCCGTCCGGCGCGGAGCCGGTCCTGGGCGGCTCGCGGGACGATCCCGATGAGGTGACGCCGCTGGATCCCGACGTCATCGGCCTGGAACCCGACGAGGACGAGGACTCGGTGACGGAACCCCTGCCGAGGTCGGTGGTGTTCACCGCGGTCGAGCTCCTCGCCGACCGGCCGGGATGGCGCGGGGTCGCCGCGGGAGGCTGGCGCACATCGCTGACCGGTCTGCTGCGGGTCGAGCTGGACCCGCCGCCGCACTCCATGCTGGTCGCCGCGGTCACGGCTCAGGTCGCCGCGGCGGCCACCCGGGAGGCCGCCCGGCCGCCCGCCATCAGCGACATGCTGCCCCGCGGCCTGTGGGAGTTCGACAGCGCCGCCGGGGTGGGTGTTGAGGTGGCGCAGGGCCCCGACGGGCCGGTGGGGTTCACCTTCGACGACGACACCGTGCACGCCCTCGTCGGCGGCCAGGCCGGGTCGGGCAAGTCGACGCTGCTCCTCGACGTGATCTACGGGATCGCCGCGCGTTACGGGCCCGACCAGGTCCGCTTCCATCTGCTCGACTTCAAGGAGGGGCTGGAGTTCGCCCAGTTCGCCGCCGGTCCGACGGACCCGTTCTACCTGCCGCACGCCGATACCGTCGGCATCGAGAGCGACCGCGAGTTCGGCGTCGCGGTGCTGCGGGCGGTCCGTGAACAGATGCGCCGCCGCGCCGTGGCGATGCGTGCGGTCGGCGCCCGCGACCTGCGAGGCCTGCGGGCGGCCGACCGGAGCTCGCCCTGGCCGCGGATCATCGTCGTGGTCGACGAGTTCCAGGTGATGCTCACCCCGATGGACTCGGTGGCGCGGGAGGCCGTCGCGCACCTGGAGGTCCTGGCCCGCCAGGGCCGCGCCTACGGGGTCCATCTGCTGCTCGCCAGCCAGACGCTGTCCGGTATCGATGCGCTCGACGCCACCGCCGGCAAGCGTGGTTCGATCTTCGGGCAGTTCGCGTTGCGCGTGGCGCTGCGTACCTCGATCTCGGAGTCGCGGGTCCTGCTGTCCACGGCGAACGAGGCGGCCGGCGCGCTCTCGGGCGTCGGGGAGGCTATCGTCAACCGGCGCAACGGCCATCCCGCGGGCAACGAACTCGTCCGGGTCGCCTTCCCTGATCCGGCGGCGATAGGCGTGCTGCGTGGGCGGCTGGCGGCCACGACCGCGCGCAGTGTGCCGAAGGCAAGGCCCCCGCGGGTCTTCGCTGGTCACGCCCCCGCGGTTCTTGACGACAACCCGATCTACCAGGCGTTGGACGGACGTCCGGCGCCGACGGCCGTCGAGGCGGCTGCGGCCGAAGCGATCCTCGGCGGCGGTGGCGAGGGCGGTGGCGAAACCGGTCCGAGCCTGCTGCCGGGCAGTGTGTCGCCGGGTCGTGCCTCCCGCTCCGGGGACAGCTCCGGGGACAGCTCCGAGAACGATGTCGATCCCCTCGCGCTGGTCGGCGTGCCTCTGGACCTCGCGCCGCCCGCGGTCGGGGTACGGCTCGCCGCGTTGCCCGGCCGGCATCTCGCCGTGCTCGGTCCGCTGCGTCGGGAGGCGGTCGGCATCCTGCAGGCGGCGGCGGCCAGCGTCGCCGCGCAGGTCCCGGCCGGTGGACTCGTGGTCGAGATCATCGCCGCGGAGCCGATGGCGCTCGCCGCCGCGGAGGTGCTCGCGGCGCGTGTGCGCCGGGCCGGGCATCCCGTTCGGGTCGCCGATGTCACCGGCCTGCGGTCGGTGTTGGCCGGTGCCGCCGACGAGACCCGTGCCCGGGAGGAGTCCGCACTCACCGGCAGCGTGGGCCCGGTCGCGCCGTCGCTGCGGCTCGTCGTCGTCTTTGCGATGGACGCCGGCCGGGCCGGGCTGGAGGCGCGTGACCCGGTGACCCGTCGCACCGGACTGGACGACCTGCGCACGCTCACCCGCCGGGGACCGGCGCAGCGCGTGCACCTGCTGGGCTGGTGGCGGGGAGTGTCCCGGCTGGCTGAGGACCTCGGTCCGGGTAACCGGGACGACATCGCCGCGTGGATGGCGGCCGGGGTACCCGGCAGCGACCTGTTCGTCCTGGCCGGACACCGGTCGGTGGCCGGTGGGACCATGCCGAATCGGGCGGTCCTGTTCGACCGGCACGTCCAGGCCGAACCGCGCACCGTGGTGCCATTCGCGCCGTTGGATCAGGAGTAGCCCGATGTGGACCGATGACGGGGCGGGAACCGACGGCGATGTGGCGGGTGTCGGCGACGTGGGGATCGACGGCCGAGCAGGCGCCGGGAGAGGACGGAACGGGATCGTGGCTGGATTTGTGCCGGTGGATGCCTCCGATCTCGCCGACCTGTTCGGCGACCCGGACCTTGGCGACCCGGACCTTGGTGACCCGGATCTTGACGACCCGGCCAAGGCGGCGATGCAGTACCGGCGCCTGCTCGGTGCGTCCGACGAGGCCCGGGCCCGGGCCGGCCGCGACGCCCGCGACCGGCGTCAGGGCGGCCGGGCGGCCGCGCGTCGGCACCGGGACGCCGCGCAGGACATCCGGGCCAGGGTCCGCAGCGTCTGGGACCAGGTCGCCGAGCCCCTCGCCCAGTACGGGCTCACCGAGCTCGACCAGCTGCGCTCGGCGGCCGGCGACACCTCGGCCGATGCGGCTGCCGCCGCCCCGCGGGTCGGCCTGGCGAAGAAGGGGACGGCGGATCGCGGCCTCTACCGCGATGGGGGCGGGTACGCCCTGGCCGAACCGGGCGATCGGCGGGGCCGATCGTTGGCACAGGCCGGACGGGAGGCCGACCGCACGGGACGGGGGCTCGCGCGGCAGCGGCACCGGTCGGATGGCCGGCCGCCGGGGGCGGGCCGGGCTGCGCGGGGTGGCCGCGCCGGCGGCCCGCACGAGCCGTCCGCTGCGCAGGTGGACCCGCGGACCGCGCCGCGCCAGGCCTACGAGCTCTGCCTGGACGCGATGAGCAAGGCCGCCGAACTGCGGGCCGTCTCCAAGGGCACCGGCTCGGCGTCGGCCGGGCTGCTGACCGCCCTCGCCTGCGTGCTCATCCTCGGGATCGTCGGACTTCTGCGGGCCTTCGTCGCCGTGCCCGCGGTGCCATGCCTGGTCGGGTCGACGGTGGCCGCCGCCGTTCTGGTCGCTCTCGGGGCCGGCGGCGAGGATGGGGCGAAGGCGGTGTTGCGGGCGGGCACCCTGGGAGCGGGTACGGCCGCGGTGATGGTGCTGGCCACGTTCCGGCTCGCCCCGATGGAACCGGTCGGGGTGATCGCGTCGCTGGCCGCGCTCGCGGTGGCGGTCCGCTTCGGTCTCGGCCTCGGCGGCGGGCAGGCTCCGGCCGGCGCCTCGAAGAGCGGTGGTTCCAGGAGCGGTGGTTCCAGGAAGGGATGAGGACGGGTGTCAGGCACGATCGCCGACGTCAAGGCGCAGCTCGACGAGGCGTTCCGGCGCACCGAGGAGGTGGCCGGGCAGTTGGAGGGCGCGCTGAGCATGATCGAGGAGGCGCAGGCGATGGTGATCGCGGCGACCGACGGCAGTGAGCACCGCGCGGTCGAACAGTTGACCAGCGCGCTGGTGGAGACACGCGACACATTGCAGACGTCGCTGGCGTCGTTGGGATCGGCTGTGCAGGAGGTTCGGGACTACCGGGACGGTCTGTAGACGGCTGGGGTGAGGCACGGCACGCCTCCCGACGTGGGACGGGATCTCCCCGTTGCGGCTTGCCGGGGCATCTGGTTACAGGAGGACACCTTTCGGATGAGAGCAGTAATCAGATGAAGGTCTGGGTAACAACGTCCTAGCCGCGTTGCAACGCGATGCATCCGAAAGCCGGGCTTACTACAGTCCGGATTGTTCCCGTGCGCTCGGGCGCTCGGGCTCAGCGGTGCCGGACGCCGAGTACCGCCCGTGACCAGGAGGCCGCATCCGCCGTGTCGGACTTCAACCCGCTCGACCTGTCGCTCGACCTGCCGCTCGTGCTGTTGTCCAATCGCGGTCCGGTCAGGTTCGACCGGGACGCCACCGGTCGTACCGTCACCCGGGGGGCGGGCGGCCTCGTCTCGGCCCTGTCCGGACTCGCCGAGCATCTCGACGACGCGGTGTGGGTGTGCGGCGCAGCCAGCGAGGAGGACGTCGCCGTCGCCGGGGAGAGCGCCGGGAGCTCCATCCTCGTCCAGACCTCTCCCTCGCCCCGGCTCGCGGAGGGCGAGCCGGACGGCCCCGCCATCCGGGTCCGGCTCGTTGTTACCGATCCGACCGCCTACGCCGACTTCTACAGCGTGTGGTCCAACCCGATCCTGTGGTTCATCCAGCACGGCCTCTACGGCCGGTCGCTGTCACCGGTGTTCACCCGGGCCGAGCACGACGCCTTCGAGAACGGCTACGCGGCGGTCAACCGGGCCTACGCCGACGCGGTGGTTGACGAGGTGCGCGCGCGGGGTGGCAAGGCGCTCGTCCTGCTGCAGGACTACCACTTCTACCTCGTGGCCGACTGGGTGCGGGAGCAGTGCCCGGATGTGGTGCTCACGCATTTCATCCACATTCCCTGGCCGGGGCCGGACGAGTGGCGCGTCCTGCCCGCCGACATCCGGGAGCGGCTGCTGCGCGGGCTGCTCGGTAGCGATGTGGTCGGTTTCCATACCCGGCGCTACGCTCGCAACTTCGTCCTGTGCGCCCAGGAGCTGCTCGGCCTGCCGACCGACCTGGAGCAGCTGACGGTGACGGTGGCGGACCGGGTGGTCCGCGCCCGGTACCACCCGATCTCGGTCGATCCGGCGGCGCTGGACGCTACGCAGGCCTCCGAGGAGGTGGCGGCGCATGTGGCGATGCTGCGCTACATCTTCCTCGACGATGGCCGTCAGCTCATCCTGCGGGTGGACCGCACCGACCCCAGCAAGAACGTCGTGCGCGGCTTCCTGGCCTTCGGCACCCTGCTCGATCAGCATCCGGAGCTGGTGGGCAAGGTCAGCTTTCTGGCGCTGCTGCAGCCCAGCCGCACCGACGTGCCGGAGTACGCCGACTACATCGCCCTGATCGGCGCGGTCGTCGCGGAGATCAACGCCCGGCATACCAAGGAGGGGCGCCAGCCGATCGACCTGCGGATGGTCGAGGACTTCCCGCTCGCCGTGGCGGCCTACTCCATCTGTGACGTTCTGATCGTCAACGCGATCGCCGACGGGATGAACCTGGTCGCGAAGGAGGTCGCGGTCGTCAACCGGCGTGGCGGCGTGCTGGCGCTGTCGGAGATGGCCGGGGCGCACGAGGAACTGGGCGAGTTCTCCGTCACCCTGCACCCCTTCGACGTGCAGCAGATGGCCGACGCCCTGTACACCGCGCTGACGATGCCGATGGAGGAGCGCCATCGTCGGCTCGCCGCGGCCGCCGAACAGGTCCGCACCCACGACGTGCGGCGCTGGCTCGACGATCAGCTGGTGGACCTGCGGCGGGTCGCCGGATTCGGGTGACCGGGCTCCCGGCGCGGGAAGAGAATGGCGAGATCAGGCAGAATGGCGAGATCGGGTAAAGGTACATCGCCATCCGGGATCGGACATGCCGATCGCGGGTAGTCTCGCACCGGAAAACGATGTGCATCGGGTCGCCGGGCGGCCCCGATGAGGACGGACGGGAGTGGACGTGGCTAGTGAGACCGGTCACCACAAGGCCAACACGGGTTCGTGGGCCGCGGTACTTCTGATCATTGTAGGCTTCGTCGTCGGGACGTTCGCCCTCCCGCTCGCCTCGGTGCCGTTGTGGATCGCGGCCGGCGCACTGTTGGTCCTTGGTGGCGTCTTCGCCCTCGTCTCCAAGATCATGGAGCAGGCCTACTGAGTGCCGTGCCGATCTGGTTCAACGAGGCTTGGCGCGGCACCTACCAGTTCATCGGGCTGCCGCGCCGCGGCGCTCGGCCGCCAGTCGAGCTCAGGCCGGCGGCGTTCCCGACTCAGGCCGGTGGGCCAGGTTTCGGGGCCCCCGCCGGTCTGGCGGCCTCCCGCAGGCCCCGCGGCGTGACGAAGGAGACGAGCCGGGCCGAGTCCTGACCCAGCTCCGCCCAGCGCGTAACGGTCAGATCTTGGACAGCGAGTGCCGCCGTCGGGAACGTGGGGATCTGGTACCGCTCGGCGGGGGGCAGCAGGGCCACGGCCAGCGTGTGGATACCGGGATTGTGCCCGACGAGCATCACGCTGGGCACTCCGTCGTCGATCTCACGCAACCGGTCCAGCAGGTCCTGCGCCTCGGCCAGATAGAGCCGGTCCTCGGTCAGGACTGGGACGTTCGGGGGGAGCGCCTCCGCGAGGCCCTCGACGGTCTGCCGGGTCCGCAGCGCGGAGGAGCACAGAATGAGGTCGGGCGCGAGCCTGTTGTCCGTGAGGTAGCGCGAGATAATTTTGCAGCCCCGCCGGCCCGATCCCGACAGCGGCCGATCGGCGTCGTGGATCGACCCCTCGGCCCAGTCTGACTTTGCGTGCCGCAGCAGAAGAAGGCGCCGCTGTGGTCTCACGAGAGAGCCCTCCGCCGCACGGGGAGGAAACCGACGGCGCGACGTCCGTCGCGTTCCAGCCGGAACTGCCATTCCAGCCGGCATTGCCGGGAATTCGCGCCTGGCGTGGCGGGCGCGGAACGGCGAGCAGGACTGTGCAGGGCTGGCTCGATATAAAGCATGATATTCGGGGAAAAGAATTTCTCGGTAAATTTTCCAGGGTTTGTCGGTGGCGGCGCGGCCTGGGGTTTCTCGCCGCCACCGCCCGGATCGTCGAATCCGGCCTCGCCGGGAGCCATACCCGTGCCCACCGCGCCCTCCCGCGTCCGGTCCCCGTGCCGCCGCGCCGCACGCCCCGCGGCGTGAGGTGATGACACGCAGACTGCCCAGGATGGGCCGGG
>NZ_CDXDOR010000017.1:0-20123 GCF_978021225.1 Frankia sp. CeTa3Moorea
ACCCACGGCAACTCGCCCTCGCCCTCTGACACCAACCCACCCAACCCGACAGACGAAAGGGACGTCCGTGCAGCCCCTCGCCGCCGACGCCAGCCTCGCCGACCTCCAGCGCTACGTCGCCGAGATGGAAACCGAACGAGGCTTCACCGGCCGCACCGTCCACGACCAGACCTGGCGCCTCATGGAAGAAGCCGGCGAACTGGCCCGCGCCGTCCGCAAGAACGACGGACAGCGCACGCTGACGGGCGAGCTGGTCGGCAGCGTCGACGAGGAACTCGTCGACATCCTGATCTTCGCCTGCTCCATCGCCAACCGCCTGGGCATCGACCTCACCGACGCCATCCGCGCGAAGGAAGCCCTGAACGAGACCCGCAGCTGGCCCGGCGCGCGACGGGAAGCCCCGGCCCCAGCCTCGTGACGTCACACCTTCGCCACGCCTGGTACGTGCTGACTCAGCCGGTCGTGGCTGTGTATCGGGCCAGGACCTGGTCGATCTGCTCGGCGAGCAGGAAGTCCAGCTCGGTGATCTTCTGACCGGCGCTGTAGGTGGTGAGGCTGAAGTGCAGCGTCTCCCAGCGCAGGTCGATGTCCGGATGGTGCTGGAGTCGCTGGGCGGGAACCATCACATCATTGATCGCCTGGACGGCGGTGTAGTACTCCACGCGAAACGTCTTGTGGATCTCTTCACGGTCCGGGTCCTTCTCCCAGCCATCCAGCTGACTCAGCCGGCTGGTGACCTCCTCGGCCGGGAGCGGGTCACGCAGTCCCACCTTCAGTCCTCCTCAAGAGTCGCCAGCAGTTCCGCCACCTCATGCCCCGGCTGGGTCTCGTGCCACGGTGTCAGCTGCCGCCAGACGGCGTGCAGCTCTCCGCGCAAGCGGGCCGAGCCGGTCTCGACAGCGACCGCGACGGCCTGACCGACGGCCTCAGCCGCCGCCTCGGGCTGGCCCGCCAGCGCACACGAGACAGCCAGCCGTGCCTGATACACGCCGGCATCGCGCCGGGCCGCAGGGGGAAGCCCGGCGATGACCTCCTCCCACAGCGTCCGGGCCGCTGCGCCGAGGCCGAGGCGGTTGTAGCAGGTCGCACGCTGGGCCTCGATGTAGCCGGGCGTCCGCCGGCAGGCATTGAACCAGGGATAGTCGTCGTCCACCCCGGGTAGCACTGCGGCAGCCTCATCCAGCGCCACGTCGACCGCCGTCCGGTCACCGACGAGCGCGTGGCCGTGAGCTGCCTGCTGGAGGGCCTGTACCCGGACCTTGGCACACAGCCGCGTCTGGTCCGCCAAGGCCGCCGCGGTCAGGTCGAGGGTTCCACGCCCGTCACGCCGATCGGTGAAGATCATCGCCTTGTTGACCAGCGCGTGCCGGATGAGCTGGGTGTCACCGACCCGGTGTGCTAACTCAAGGGTCTGGTTGGCCCAGCCCGTGGCCGCGGCCAGATCGCCGGCGTCCTGGTACAGCCACGTCAGCAGACCCCCGTAGGACGCACCCGTGCGCAGCAGTTCCTGCCGGTCCTCGCCCCGGGCAGTCTCGGTCAGGCGGTTCGTCAGCTCCTGCTGCGCAAGTACCGAAGGGATCACCGGGTAGGGCCCGAGCGCAGCCTCGGCCGCGTAGAACCCGTCGATCTGGGCGTTCAGATGGACGACGACGTTCCGCGCCACCTCGGGATGCGCCGCGGGCAGTGCCGTAGTGCCCTTGGCCCATACCCCGGCGGCGCCGCCGGCCAGGAACGTCCGCCGGTCCACAGCCACGATGACCACCTCCCCGACCTCCGCGAGAACCCGCCACGCCTCGTCCCCATCGTCGGCCATCTCAACGCCGAGGAGAGAGGTTTGCGCGACCGCCGGCAAAGACTCGCAGAACGGCGCCCGAGCGCGGGGTTCGCCAGGGCGGTCGAACCAGAGCAGGCCCGCGGGAATGCCGAGGACGTCGCTGTAGTGGATCAGTTTGGACAGCTCTTCCGGGGCACGGCCGTTTTCGAGGCGGCTGAGCTGCGGCTGGGTGAGTCCCAGCCAGCCACCGACGAGCTCCTGGGACAGGGTCTGGCGGTGGTGCGGGTGCGTCCGGTAGGCATGGATCACCCGGCCCATGTGCCAGCTGGCGAGGGCATCACGCATCTGATCGGCTTGCCAGAACCCGGCAGGCAGTTTCGGCGGTCCAGAGTGGGTGTGGGTGGCCGTCCGCTGGCAGGGTCCGCAGACGGGGCCCAGGTTGTCCGTGGCGAGGCGGTGACCGCACCGCGCGCAGCCGCGTAACGGGCGCGTCATCCCGAGCCGCCTCCCCATCGATGTGTACGGGCGGACGATCAGCAGAGTAACGCTAGCACTGCCCGTGACCGTGTCTATGCATCCTGCGCATGAAGGTGTACCGGATCGCGGTATAGCCACTACCCGCCGCTGAATTTCACGCTCAGGATGTCGCACTCCACCGGGCCGGTCCGACACGGACACAGGACCACATCGAATCGCGCCGGCGGAGATTCCCAGCAGAAAGGGGGTGGATGGCGATGCCCCTCGCCGTAGCCGTACCGATGCTTGGGCCACCCGCCGTAGGGAAGTCGACGTTGGCGAGTCGACTCGGCCAGGCGCCGAACTGCGTGGTGTTCAGGCTGCGTGAGCAGGTACCGGCGGCGCGGCTTGCTGCGGCCATGGGCGGCGCCGGGCCGCTGGGCTGGATGGATGACGTCACGGTCGCGACCGCGCTTCGCCGCTATCTCGACAGGGTGGTGCGCGCCGCAGACGCACATATGGTGATCTTCGACAACTTCCCGGGCAGTGGCAGACAGGTCCGGTTGCTGCTGGGGGAGCTTGCCTCCCTGGCGCCTTGCCGTGTGGTCCTGCCGATCGAGCTGTCGGTCGACGCGGTGACGCTGCGCCGCCGTGCCGTGCAGCGTCGGGTCTGTCATCGCTGCGAACGTGACCCTGTGCGGGACCCGCGGCTGCCCGCCGAGGCGAGCGACGAGGACGCGCAGCGCTGTGGCCGGTGCGGCGGCGTGCTGCAACCCCGACGGGGCGACGCGCCCCGGCTGCTGCGCGCCCGGCTCGCCCGCTGGCAGCGCGAGGCCGCCGGCATCCGCGACGAGTTCGCCGCGGCCGGCATCGCGATCAGCCGACTCGACACCACCGGCAGCCTCGCCGACACCACTGCCGCCGTGTCCGCCCTTGTGACCGCGAGGAGCACCCGCCGATGACCGCACTCGTTCCCTGTATCCCTCCGAGACACCTTGTCCACATCGAACTGGCCGGAGACATCGAACTGGCCGGAGCCACTGTCCATCCGCACGCGCTCGACGGCCGGGCCGCGGTACTCGGGGTCCGGCCGTGACCCCACTCTTGACCGCGCCAACCGTGCGCCCTCGACCGCCTGCCACCGCACCGCCCGACCAGCGCCGGCACGAAGCAGGGATCTATGGCCGTGCGCAGCTGACGGTGAGCTGCCGCGACGAGCCGGACAGTCATGAACGGCATCTCGACGACGCCGTCGGCCGTGTGCAGGCCGTGCTGCCCGAGGCACGGGTAGACCGCCGGATGCCGAGGGCGCGGGTGCTGCGGCTACCGGGTGACGGCGAGGCGGTCCTCACCGCAGGCAGTGAACCGTCCGGACGGACGCTCACGCTGACCGCTGCGATCCTCGCCCCGGGTGATCTCGGCGGACGGGGCCAGGGGCGCCTGCTGACGGCGGTGGGTGCTCTACCGTTCACGGCGACTGAGATGGCCGACCTGCACGCCCAGATGCCCCTCACCTCGCGACTTGCCGGCTGGCAGCCGGCCAGGGTGCTCGCCGACGTGGCGCCGGTGCTGGCGGTGCATCACATGACCGACTTCCTGGTGCTCGTCGACGCCTTGCGCGCGTTGGGCGTCGCGCCGGCGGCGATGACGGTGCTCGACAAGCGGTACGCCTACCGGCACACCCAGCGCGTCGACGCCCACCTGCGCGCCCAGGGCATCACCGTGGCCGACTGGCGGGCGGCCCCGTCAGCGATCGCGGGCCACTGCGCCCGCGCGGACGCGGCGGGCCTGCGCCCGGTCCTGATCGACGACGGCGGCTACCTGCTTCCCGTCCTGCTCGACGAATACCCCGATCTGGCGGGCCGACTTCTCGGCCTGGTTGAGCAGACGACCTCGGGCATCGCCAAACTCGCCCGCTTCGGCCCGACGCTTCCGGTGCCGGTGTTCTCCGTCGCCGAGTCGCGGCTGAAGGCCACGATCGAGTCCTACGGCGTCGCCGACGCCGCCGTCCGCAACCTGCTCACGCTGCTCCCCCAGCAGAAGTGGGAAGGCAAACCAGCGGTCGTCCTCGGATACGGCCGTATCGGCGAGCAGGTCGCCCGAGTGCGACGCGACCGGCGGATGCGCGTCGCGGTCCACGACAGCGAAATGGTCCGCCTGGTCGCCGCCCACGAAGCCGGTTTCACCACCGGCCGGTCCGTACGCCGTCTGCTCGCCACCCACCAGCCGGTCCTGGTCGTCGGCGCGACCGGGAGCACGTCGCTGCGCGGCGACCATCTGGACGGCCTACGCGGCGACTGCTTCCTGGCCAGCGTCACCTCCCGCGCCCGGGAACTGGCACTCGATGAGATCGCCGACGACGCCACGGTCGTCCCCGTCACGGCGGGCCTGCGCTACCACCGGCCCGGCGGCGCGACGGTCACCATCCTCGCGGACGGCTATCCGCTGAACTTCCACCACGCCGAGTCGCTGCCCAACAGCTACGCCGACGTCGTCATGGCCGCCCTCGCCCTCGGCGCCATCGCCCTGTCCCAGTACCGCGACCGCTACCCGGTCGGGCACAACGTCGCCCTGACCGACCGCATCCTGGAATCCAGCGGACTGTTGGAGCGCTACTACGCCGAACACGGACCGACGACATGACTGCCCTACAGGACGATCGGATCTTCCCGGTACACGGGTCCTCGCGGCCGGTCGCCGCGTTCGAGGACCACCTGCGTGCGGTACGCGACGGGCTGGATCTGCCCGTCGGGCTGATCACTGCGGAGCGACCGCAGCTGCCTCGCGGCGGTCTGGTGCGGGTGGCGCACCTGGTCACCACGTCGGACGAGCGCGGACAGGTCGGCGACACCGTCGTCTGGGAGGTCATGAGCGCCGACGCCTACCGCCGCTGGCTCGCCGGCGCGCCCGCCCCCGACCATGCCGTTATCGAGGCCGCTATGCCCGGATTGTTCGCCCTGCGCTGCCTGCACCGCGCCGGCAGGATCGACCACCTTCACCTGCCCGAGCTGGCTCAACTCCTCGCGGGCCGCTACCTGTCCGCCAGGCTCGCCCACCAGCACTGGCCGCTCGTCCGTGACGCCGCCGCCCGCGCACAGACCTACCTGGCCGCCCACGGCTTTGCCGCCGCTCGACCGACACCCGCCTGCCTGGTGAAGGAGCCGAACCGATGACCGACCCCGGCGCGCACGCCTCGGACAACAGCTGGGTGCGGGGAGCCGTCGACCACGCGCTCGCTCCCGCCTACCAGACCCACACCGCCACCCTGCGGGGCATCATCCGCCAGCGTCTCGTCACCCGCGCCCTGCGCACCTACCTGCCCGACCCGCCCGGCCGGATCCTCGACCTCGGCGCCGGTGAGGGTATCCAGGCCATCGCGCTGGCCCGGCTCGGCTACCAGGTCACGATCTGCGACCCGGACCCCGACATGCTGCGCCAGGCCAAGGAGAACCTGCTCACCGAAACCGACACAACCCGCGACCGGGTCACCTTGATCCTCGGCGACGGGCACGACGCCGCCACGCTCGTCGGTGGCGACTGGGACGCCACGCTCTGCCACGGCGTGCTGATGTACCTACCCGACCCAGCCCCGCTCCTGACCGTCCTCGCCACCGTCACCCGCCCCGGCGGGACGATCTCCGTCGTCGGGAAGAACGCCACCGCGCTCGCCCTACGCGCCGGCCTCCAAGGACGCTGGCACGACACCCTCACCCTCCTCGACGACGAAACCCACCCGGCCGGCGTGACCGAGATCGGAAACCTCGGCGTCCCCAGCCGCGGCGACGACCCCCGCCACGTCCAGGACCTGCTGACCGCCGCCGGCACCGTACCCGTTGCCTGGCATGGCATCCGCGTCTTCACCGACCACCTCGGCGACACCCCACCCGGCCCCGACCTCGACACCGTGATCGAAGCCGAGTGGACAGCCGGCAGCCGCGATCCTTACCGCCAGATCGCCCGCCTCTACCACCTGATCCACACCCGCCGGCCATGACCAGCACCCAGCCACCCGCCGAGCCCTCGGCAGTTCGACTGCCCGACCTCCGTCGGCCTGTCGGCCAGTGGCGGCAGGCGCGTCGCACCTGCCCGCCAGGCTGCTTCGGCTACCACGCCACCTGGCCGCTCTGCCGCCGTCTCGGGATCAAGAGCCATCCTGGCTGGCACCAGGACTTTCTGACCGCGAGTCTGTCCAGCCACCCGGACGCCGCGATCCGCCCTCTCGACGTCGTCATCGCCGGCGCCGCCGACGACACGATGCTCACCACCCTCGCCCGCGTCCCCCTGCCGCATCCGCCACGGATCCACCTGATCGACCGGTGTGGCACCCCCCTGGCCCGCAACACCGCCGCAGCCCTCCGGCTCGGCCTTGACCTCACCACCGAACAGCGCGATCTCGCCGCACCACCGGCCACCAGACCCATCGATCAGCAGCACGCCGACCCGCCAGGTTGGCCGCATTCCGTGGCCACGGCGGACGTTCTCGTCACCGACGGCCTGCTGTCCCTGTTTCCCTCCCGCACGGCTGTCGACGAACTGCTACATGGCGTCACCCGCGTCCTGCGTCCCGGTGGCCGGTTCTGCTACACGACCCGGCTCGCCGCCCGCCCGGACCAACGCCTCGAATACGACCTGTTCGGCCGTCTTCTCCAGAGCGCGACAACCCTCGCCTGCCAACCCACGCCAGCCGCACAGCGCTGGGTCGCGGCCAAGCGGACCTGGTCCAGGCCCTCCCGACGCGCTCCGTTCACCACCCTCGATGCTCTGGTCGACGCCGTCACCGACGCCGGACTCACCGTCCTCGACGTCGAACACGACACGGCTCCGCCGTCCGCCGCGCTCGCTGCCCACCCACGCCGCCTGTCCGCCACCGCGAGCACGATCGTGCGGCTGCGCGCCGAAGCCCGGCCAGGTCACTGATGGCCCTCCGAGTCGACCGCGTCGACTACCAGCCGGACTCCCACCTGGACACCGAACTCGCCGACCTGTGCTACCAGTCCATTCTCGGCCGCACCGACCAGCGGCCCGTCACCGCCGACCTCGTCGCCTCCCGCCTGTGCACCACCAACAGCCAGCCACCCACATCCCTGGTCACAGCCCGCGACGAGCACCACCAGCTCATCGGCGCCATCGCACTGCGATGGCCCTACACCCCCACCGGCACCGGCCGGCTGTGGGGACCCGTCGTCCACCCCAACCACCGCAGCCTCCGCCTCGGCGACCGGCTCCTCACCGCCATCTGCCACCCCGACGGCCAAGCCGTCACGCTGCCGGCCATCACCACCGCCGAAATCCCCAGCGCAGCCGCCGACGCTCACGCCCTGTTCACCCGCGCCGGCTGGCAGCGAGTCCCCGGACCGACCCTCCTTCGCGGGCCCATCCCGCCACCCGGGGACGCCTCGCCACCGCCGACCGTCTGGACCGCCCAGGACACCACCCCACACGATCTCGCCCGCCACCTCGGCAGGCTCTACGCCGCCACCTACCCCGACCAGGACCCACATACGGCGACGGACACGCTGCGGCGCTGGAGCCAGGACCGCCGCTACCAGCCCGACCGGCTCCTGCTCACCGGCCCCGCACATCAGCCCACCGCCGCAGCGCTGCTCTACCCCCTCGCCACCGGCCACGGTGACGAGCCGGCCGAACTCCTGATCGCCGACATCCTCACCGACCACAACCTGGCCGCCGCCGACCAGCTCGCTACCTGCAACGACCTCGTCCACGCGGCCCTCCGGCCCGGCGCCCTCGTCGGCTCGGCCGTCGTCCGCGCCGTCCTGCCATCCCACCGCCAGCCATGCCTCGCCGCGCTGGAACACGCGGGCTTGGCACGCGTCGACGAATTCACGCTCTACGCCCCGCCCGCAGCGACCAGCCGGGACGAACCCTCAGCCCGACCGTGACCAGCGGGGCCGTTACTCGGCCACCGACTCGGCGGGGAAAGGTAGGCCCCAGGGAGTCGGCCCCTGAACACCCCGAGCGTTGGTCCCTACGGCGGAGGTGGCTATGCCGGAGATCGATAGCAGGCATACATAACACGCATAGACATCGTCACCAGGAGTCCTAGTCTGCGCCGATAGCGGTGCGTTGCGGACCAGGAACTGAGTGGGTGGAGATGGCGACGGTACGGTTGAGCCTGCGCGAGGAGCAGGACGATCTTCGTTCCCGGATGCGGGCTCTGGGGATGGGGCACGGGGAGATCGCCGCTGAGTTCGCGAGGCGTTACCGGTTTCGGCCCCGTGCGGCGTGGCGGCACGCCCATGGCTGGACGTTGAATCAGGCCGCGCGCCAGATCAACGATGCCGCCGCACGCACTGGATACGACGAGGACGGGCGGGCCCCGATGACCGGGCCGCGCCTGTGCGAACTGGAGAAATGGCCGGCCCAGTCTAGGGCGCGGCCCACCCCGCGTGTTCTCGCGCTGCTGGCGGTGGCCTATGGTGCTCCGGTCGGCGGTCTCCTCGACCTCGACGACCACGAGAACTACACGGCTGCCGATCGCCTTGTCTTGAGCACGATGACCGGGTCGGCCACGCCGACGTCGACGCCGCGCTCCCTCGTCTCTGCAATCCGGGGCGAGTCTGGCGTTCGGCTCACCGGTGGGTCAGGTGACGGTAGTCTAGAAATGAGAGATCACGAGCTTGTCCGCAGTGCCCATGGGGTGGTTGTCGTGCCCGTTGACCGGCGCGGCTTTCTCGCGGGAGCCGGTCTGGTCGCTCCGCTCGCGGCGATGGAGCCCACCCGCCACCTGGTGACCACGTCGCTCGCGCCCGACGACGGTGCACCGGGCGTTGACGAGTGGCGAGCGATCGTGCACGACTACAGCCTCAGCTACGGCACCGACCCGGCCGCCGACCTGTTGCGGCGACTCGACGCCGACCTGTCGATCCTCAGCGGGGTTACCCGAGACGAGACCGACAGCACGGTCGTGCGCGAACTGCGCCGCATCGGGGCCCTGCTGGCGGCCTTCACGGCACATGCCGCCGCGGACGTCGGTGACCTGCCATCGTCTCGTCGCTGGTGGCGTACCGCGAAGCGGGCAGCCGACGCTTCCGGCGATGTCCACGCGCGGCTGTGGACCCGCGGGCGTGAGATCGTCCGCGCTCTGTACGAACAGCGACCCGTGCCGGACCTCCTCGGCCTCGTCGCCGAGGCCGACGCGATCGCCGCCAGCGTCCACGCGCCGCCCGGCGCGGTGCAGGACTACCTGGACGGGAAGGCGCGCGTTCTCGTCAGGGCAGGACGCGACGAGGAAGCACGCAGCGTCCTGACCGAGGTGCAGATCAACTTTGACCGCCTTCCGTCCGAGGTTTCCGGGGACACCGTCTCGTGGTTCGGGTGGTCCGAACGTGCCCTGCATCTCGCCGAGAGCTACACCTACTCCCACTTCGGCGACTGGACCCGCGCCGACGAGGCTCAGGCCGCGGCCTCACGCCTGTTTCCCGTCGCGAACCGGCGCGGGCCGGTCCTGGTCGACCTCCAGCGCGCGCTGTGCCAGGTCCGCAGCGGAGACATCAACGGCGGGATCGACCAGGCGTACACCGCGATGACCGCCCTGCCGCGCGCCCAGTACAACAGCCCCATCATCCAGGTCAGCCGGGACGTGGCTACCGCCGTGCCGCCCACCGAAGCGGGTCGCGAGAACGTGCAAGCGTTCAGGGCATACCTCCGCGATCTTCAGGTTGCCTAGTCACTAGGCACCACCCGGCTGGCTTCCCGCCGCGGTGGCTCATGCGTGTCCTGGGGGGCTACGCTTCGTCTACCAGGGCTGATCGGCGAGTAGCAGGGTGGCGAGCGGTTCGAGGGTGGTCACGAGCTCGTCGAGCTCGCCGGGCCTGAGGCTCTCGTACGGCTTCGCGGCGAGGTCGTCGGTGAGCGCCTCGACCCGCTGTCTGACGGCGCGGCCGGTGTCGCTGAGCCAGCCGTCGTCTCCGATCAGGTTGCGGGCGCGCATCCCGTCGATCACGGCGGCGAGCTGCGCCGACGGGAGGTGGTGGATCCGTCCGAACTTCTCCGCCGGCATGCCCACGCCAAGGGCGTAGAGGACGTGCGCCTCCAGGCCGCCGACGCCTTCGGTCATCAGGGCGGCGATGTGCCCGTCGCCACGGTGCTCGCGCAGCAGGGAGGCCGCGTGGAAGAGGCGAGCCACCACGTCGTCGGGGATCGGGAGCGCGCGCAGCGCGGCGTACATGGGCCGGCCCTCGAGCGGTGCGCTGGTCGCGGCCCGCAGCAGCAGGTCGGCGGCCCGGGCGAAGGCGGGCGAGTCGACGTGATCGCCGAGGATCCGCCGCAACGCCCGCGCGCAACCCGTCTGCCGAGCGGCGATCGCCGCCTCAGGCGTGGTCGTGTCCCACACCTTCGGGATGTGGCGGGCGACCTCGCCGGGAGCGAAGTTGTAGAACAGCGCGTCCACCACCTCCGCCGGGACGAGACCCAGCGGCGCCGCCCGGCCGGCGAAGTAGGTGTCCCAGTAGTTGGTGAACCCCAGGGCGAACATCGCCTCGTTGGGTTCGTCGGCCGCGTAGGGGATGACACCGATCGGCTCGACCAGCTCGAACATCCGGCGCGCCATCGAGCTCATGACCTGATCCTCCTGCCGCCCAGCGCATCTTGCGGACACTCACAATCACGTAGACGCTGGGCTCCCGCGAAACTCATCGACGGGCGTGGCCCGCTCGACCGCGCCGCCCCGCCCGGAGGCCCTGGCCACCCGCGACGTCTCGCCGCACGAGCGGTTGGGCGGTCACCCGCGGCGCCTATCTGCCGCTGCCGGCGCTGGGGCCCACGGCCAGCCGGAGAAGCCTGTACCCGCCGCGGACGGTCGAGTCGACCCCCGCGTCGTATCAGGAGTGAAAGGCCCAATGCCGGCCACGGCGCACACGTCGGTGCCGAGTCTCGGCAGCCCCTCCCGTGTTTCCCGGGGGCGGTCTCCAGAGCGACGGTGATGGACCGTTCGTCCGCGCGCCAGGGGCGCACTGATCCCGCGGGCCGTCAGTTTGGGGCGAGGGCTGCCCGGATGAGGGTGTCGTAGGTGCTGGTGGTGCGTCGCAGTGCCACGGGAAGGGAACGGGCGAACTCGTCGAGCGCCGCCTGGACGTCGGCCGGGGGTTGCCCGACGGGGACGAGGCGTTCGAGTTCGAGGAAGGTGCCCGCGTGCTCGACCTCGTCGAGGCAGATGGAGATGTCGCCGTGGCGGGCGGTGCGGCGGCTCTTGACGATCCGGACTGTGGGGGTGAATCCCATCGCGAGGATCGCGTGGTGCATCTGCTCGCGGTCGGCGACCTGGGTCTCGTACTCCAGGCAGGAGAGCTCGTTGTCGACGGGCTTCTTGAGGGTGAACAGGTGGCGGCCGGCTTCGGTGCGCAGCCGGGCGAAGGCGACACCGATCTTGCTCATGCCATAGTCCCAGCCGCGTTCGGCGTACGCCTGGTCGTCCTGGTGGACGGGCTCGGACAGGTGCAGGCCCAGGGCGGGCAGTGCGCTGGTGAGGTGTTCGGGATCGAGGATGTGGTACTTGACCTCGATCTCCCGTACGCCGCCGTTCACCCGTCCGATACCTCCCCTGTGCGCAGGGTCGCGACCGAGGGGAGCGTATCGGTGCGGCGCCTAGAACAGGGTGGCGGGTTCGGTGACGGTACGCGGGTCGCTTGTCGCAAGCGTCGTGTCGACGTGGAGGCCGAGGTCCAGGGTGAGGGCGCTGTGGTCGGAGAGCCGGTCGGCGCGGGGCCGGTGGTCGTACGAACAGCTGATGATCAGGGCCTGTAGGGAGGTCGAGCAGAAGGCGTGGTCGTAGCGGTAGCCGTCGCCGGTGCGGCCGACCCAGCTGTACTCCCGGTCGGTGGGGTGGAGGTGGCGGAATGTGTCGACCAGGCCGTGGTCGGTGGTGAGGGCTCGGTAGAAGTCGTACTCGAAAGGGGCGAAGAACGGGTAGCGGGGCTGGTGGTCGGGTTCGAGGATGTTCAGATCGCCCAGGAGCACCGTCGGCAGCGGCTCGGCGTCGGCGAGAGCCGCGTGACAGCCGGTGAGCCAGGTGCGTTTGCGTTCGGTCTTTTCAGGGCTGGCGTCGCGGGAGGGCACGTACATCCCGAGCAGCCGAACAGGGCCACCGTCGGTGGGTAGGAGCGCGGCGGCCGTTCGGGCGGGCAGGTAGCTGAGGCGATGACGGAAGTCGTCGTCGGGACGCAGCCGCACCCGACTTACGATCATGGTGCCGTAGTCGCCGTCGGTCGGTCGCGGGAAGACGACGTCGAATCCAGCCGTGGTGAACGCCTCAGCGAGGAGCCGGCAGCCTTCGCTGTCCTTGGTTTCGGTCAGGACGAGGACCTGTTCGGGGCGGGTGGCGAGCCAGTCGAGCTGGCGGCGGGCTCGGGCAGCGGAGGGGTTACCGATGTTGAACGTGAGTAGGGACAGCCCGGTCGGGGTCGGCATCGGCGCTCCGGTGGGTGTGCAGGGCCAGGATGCGGTCGGTGACCATCCTCGCAACCTCGTGGGGACCGGTCGTCGTGCAGTCGACGGTCTGCACCGTCCAGCGGCGGGTGCGTAGCCAGGCGACCGCGTCGCGGTAGAGCGAGACCTCGGCGGTGGAGGAGCCGGGATCGCGCTCGAAGCGGCTGTGTGTGCCGCCGCGGGCGGCGAGCCGGGCGGCGATGACGGCCGGGTCGGCAGTGAGCACGATGGCAAGGTCGGGTTGGTCCAGGCCGCTGTTCATCGCCCAGATCTCGTCGGGATCCAGTCCGTCGAGGCGTTGGAGAACGAGGCTGGAGGCGATGTACCGATCGCAGACGACCAGGGCGCCGGTCGCCAGCTGCGGGCGGATCTCGCTGGTGACGTGGTGGTGGCGGTCCCCGACGACAAGGTGAGCCAGGGCCAGTCCTTGGTAGAGCTCGGTGCCGTGGCGGATCAGCTCGCCCAGCGGGGTCCGGGACGGCTCCGTGGTCGGGTGAACCGACAGGTCGTGGGCGCGCAGAGCCTCGACGATCAGGCGGATTGTGGTGGACTTGCCGACGCCACCCGGTCCGTCGACCGTGACGAACAGCCCGCGGCTGGTCATCGGGTCACCAGGGGCAGCACGGGACGGGCATCGGTGCTGACGGGGCAGACCTCGGCGTCGAGGGCGCCGATGCGGTCGCCGGCGGAGATAACAGCAGCGGGGCAGCCCTTTCCGCAGTTCTGGGCGATTCCGCAGGAGGCGCAGGTCGGGTTCGCGCCGACGGCGTAACGGTCGGCGAATCGGTAGGCGTCGAGCCGATCCGCCAGATCCGGGTCGCGGAAGACGTTGCCGACGATGAACTCGGCGGGGTCGTGGCGTGACTGCGGGGTGCGGGCGGCGAACACCAGGTAGGGGCAGACGGTCACGTCCCCGGCGGTGAACACATAGATGATCGTTCCTGCTTCGCAGCCGGCGAGTGGTTGCCCGCTGCTGTTCGGGAACCGGATGTGGACGATGTCGAGTCCTTCGTCGGCGAAGGGGTCGGTGAGCTGGGCGATGTGGCGCATCCGCGCGTCGTCGGCGGCCAACGCGCGGCGGGCGCGCACGCCGCGTCCCATCGACGACAGCGGGTTCATGAGCACATAGCGGGCACCGTGCTCGGCCGCGAAGGCGCACAGCGCCCGGTACTCGTTGGCGTCGGCGAGCGTGTTCGGGGTGCACAGCAGCCCTTGCAGCAGGCCGGCTGCGGCGAGCGCCTTGGTCGTGGCGATGGTGGTGGTGAAGCTGTCGCGGTCGCCGCGGAACCGGCCGTGGGAGTCGGGGCTGAACCCGTCGAGGGAGACGTTGCAGTGCACGCCCCCGATCTCGACAAGCGCGCCGATCTGCTCGTCGGTCAGCGTCGTGGCGTTGGTGCAGACCCCGACGTCCATGCCCGCGGCGCGGAACGCGGCGACGACATCGAGGAACCGGGGATGGATCGTCGGCTCACCGCCGGTCAAGGTGACCCGCTCGACCCGGCAGGCAGCCAGCCGAGGAATCAGCAGCCGGGCGATGTCGTCGTAGGGCATCGTCTGCCCGTCGCGGGTCGCGGAGACGAAGCAGTGCGCGCAGTGCAGGTTGCACCGCTCATCGATCTGGATCAGCGCCTTCCGGCCGCCGCCTGAGGTGCTGGTCCGGAAGTAGCAGGACGCCCACTGGTCGGCGCCCGCGATGCTGCGTGCCGGCATCTGATCACCTTCTCCTCGACTCATGGTGACCGGCGAGCCACAAGAAGAAGTGTCCACGCTTCCCTTAACTGCCGTCTGGATGTTAAGGAGAACATCTTCAGGTAGTTTCAAGGAATGGTGTCCGCATTTCCCGGCCAACGGCCGGGAAGGACAGGAAAGGCCGCGCATCGATGACGACCGGCGTGTCAGGACAGAGCGACCCTGCGGACGACGACCTCCACGGCGAGCGTGGTTTCCCCACGCCGCTGCTGGACGTCACCTTCGACCAGCTGCGCACGCTGCTCGCCGTCCACGAGACCGGCTCCCCGCTGCGGGCCGCCCAGCTGCTGTCACGGGAGCACTCCAGCGTGCGCAAACAGCTCGACACCCTGAACCGGGTGTTCAGCCGGGCCTGCGGAGAACCCCTGGTCGTCAAACAGGGCCGCGGCCAGGACTACCTGTTCACCCCTACCGGCGAGATGGCGGCCGGCACCGCACGCGACATGTTCGCCGCCTGGAAGAAAACGGTCACCGAGCGCCGCCGTGGTCTCGGCTCCACGATCACCGTCGCCACCACCGAGTTCACCATCGACTTCCTGGCACAGGTCTGGCCGATGGTCGAGACCGAGTTCACCCGGCGCGAGATCGAGCTGAACATCGTCCACGTCCGCTCCCGCGACCTGTGGGCCCAACTCGACGCCAACAGCGTCGACCTCGTCGCCGGCAGCATCGCGGCCCTTCCCGAAGCCGACCCCATGCTCGATGCCTACGACGTCATCGAGTGGCACCGCGAAGGACTTGCTCTCCTGACGAACCTGCCCGTACGAGAACTCCCGGTCGACATCGTCTCCCAACGCCGACTGCCCACGGTTCCCCTGCTCGCACCGACGGCCGGGCTCATCGCCGACTTCCTACGCCGCTGGTACGGACCCGACCACCGCAATCACCTACGGATCGTCGCCGACGTCGACAACATCTACTACGGCCTCGCCCTACTCAGGTCCCGGCTCGTCCACGGCGCGCTCCTCGCCACCCGCGCCACCGCCCAGGCAGCCCTCGACGGCCGGCTCCCCGCCGGCCCAGGACTGCGCTTGATCGAACTCGACAACGACTTCGACCCCCCGCTCCAGGTCCTCGCGGGAATCTTCGGCCGCCGCGACGAACGCCACCGCTACACGCCCGACCATCCCCTCAACCTTCTCTGGAACGCCTTCACCAACCACTCCGCCCCACGCCCATGAGACGCCTACCTGTCGGTGTGATCCAACTTCGGCTGACGTCCGCTCGGCCTCGGAACGCTCTGGGCCGGTGTTCGCCGCCGATCAGTTGCCGCACGGGGCGGGAAGTTAGTGCCAGGGGTCGAGCGCGCGCAGGCGCTCGGCGACCCGCGCCACGACCGCGGGATCCGTACTGAAGGTGATGTCCGGCAGACCTGGCCCGCGTGCCGGAGCGGCCGTTGGCTCGGGTACGGATCGTGGGCTGCGTTCGGGCAGCGGTGGCTCGTCGCGACTGCGCTGAACAGGCATAACAGCGCCGGGAAACCGTGCCCACACGACGATCCCGCCGGAGGTCGCCCGATAGGAGCCCCACCGGTCGGTGAGCGCCTCGACGAGGCCCAGGCCCCGGCCCGTTTCGCTATCCTCGTCCGGTCGCTGCACCGTAGGCAGGGTGGCATCGGGTCGGCTCCATACTTCGACCAGGACGTTGCCGCTGGCGGTGGATAGCCGGACCGCGACGAACTCGTCTTCCGGACGGCTGGCGCGCACAGAATTGGTCACCAGCTCGGACACGACCAGTGCGGCGACCTCGACGGCCTGCCGGTCGACCGACCATGCTGTCAGCGTCTCGACGGCTTCCGCGCGTACGACGGGGACCGCCGCGGCGCGGGGCGACAGGTGAGCCACAGCGACGTGTCCGGTCGTGGGCTGGCTGGGTGTCGCGCGGAAGCCGGTGCTGTTCACAGCTGTTGTGACGGCGAGCGGAGCCGCCGCTGGCGGAAGGCTCATGCGATCGTCCGCCGTGCACCGGGCTGGCTCTGGGAGTTGACCTGGTGCTGGTCAGCGCGGGGGGCCGTGATGGTGTGGAGACGCGCCCCGAGCACCTCGATCTCGACCTCGATGGCGCGGCGCACCGCCGGCAGCGACGAAAGGTGATCGACATTGATCACGAGGACGTCGCCGCCCGCTCGCAGGACGGTGTCGAGCAGGACGCTGAGGCCGGGTCGGACGAGACGCCCCGGCGGTACGCAGCGATCGACGAAGACCTCGGCGAGGCTCATGCCTTCCGCGCGGGCGTGGTCGGCGAGTTGGTCGTGCAGGCGGTCGATGACGGCTTCGTCGGTGTGGTCGACGCCGATGTAGCCGTACACCGCTCGTGTCGGTTCGCTGGTCGGGAGGATCGGGATCGGCCCGCTGTCCACGGCTACCTCCATGCAGGCTTGGCCGCTGGCTGGCGCCCGAGGCCGAGGAGGTGTGATCGACTCGGCCCCGGGCGCGTGGCGTAAGCGTGCGCAGGCCGGACGAGACGGGCTATGCCGGTTCCTGTATGACGTTCATACGTCGCGCGGTTGAGATCGCACCGGCCGTACACGATCTGGACTTACACTGCTGGCACACAGCACCCGGACGGCCACAAGTGGGAGCAGGACGAGTCATGGACGCCGCGTCGAGCCGCTACTGCGGCTCGTGCGGAGGTCGGCTGGCGCGCGACAACACCGACTCCCTGTGTGCCCGGTGCATCGGTCACAGCCGCGGTGCGCAGGACGCCGCTCCCCAGGTGCCGGAGCGGTTCTGGCACACCGACCAGATGCGTGCCGCCTTCGCGGCCCAGCACATAGGCCGGGTCTCCGCGGCCTATCGCCTGCATCCCCACCACCCCCGGCCCATCAGTCAGGAGCGGCTGGGCCGGTGGCTCACCCTGACGCAGGCCCAGGTCAGCCGGATCGAGAGCGGGCCCCCTATCCGTGATCTCGACCGGCTGGCGCACTGGGCGCGGACCCTGCGGATACCGCCGCACCTGCTGTGGTTCGACCTCCCCGGCCGAGCCCGGCCGACCCCTGTGACCGTCGCGCCGGCCGCCGGGGTCGGCGGCCAGCTGTCACCGCCGGTCCCGGCGGCCGAAGAAACGCTCGGCACGATCCGCTCCGCCGCGCTCGCATTCCGTGCCGCCGACCGCCAACTCGGTGGCGGCCGGCTGTACCCGGTGGTGGTCAGATTCCTCCAGACCGAGGTGGCTCCGCAGCTCGTCGGCCACCAGTACCCGCCTTCGGCGATCTTCTCGGCGGCTGCGTCGTTGACCGACATGGCGGGGTGGCTGGCCTACGACGACGACCGCGGCGACCTCGCTGCCCAGCACTTCGTTCAGGCGTTCGGCCTCGCCACCGCAGCCGGCGACCAGGCGCTCAGCGCGCAGGCGCTCGTCAGCCAGAGTCAACTAGCCTTGGAAAATGACCATCCTCGCGACGCCGTCCGGCTCGCCCAGGCGGGCCTCGCGCTGGTGCCGGATGAACCCCAGCGTAGGGCGCTGCGAAGCCGCCTGCACGCCATGACCGCACGGGGGAACGCCCTGGCCGGCGCCTCGGCCGCGTGCCTAGCAGCGCTGCGCAACGCCGAGCGAGAACTGGCAGGCGCGGTGCCCACCGGGAACGAATGGCTCAGCCCGTTCGACGAAGCGGCGCTCGCCGCCGAAGCCGCCATCTGCCTGCGCGACCTGCACGACTGGACCGCGGCCGAACGGGAGGCGCTGCGGGTCCTGGAGCTGCGTACACCGGACCGGACCCGTAGCCGAGCCTTCACCAACCTCACGCTGGCGACCGTGTACCTCGGGCGCGGCGACCTCGACGCAACCTGCGACGTCGGCGCACAGGTCCTCGACGCCGCCACGCAGCTGGACTCCGACCGCGTCGTCAACCACGTGCGGGCGCTTGGCCGCCGCCTCGAACCACACGTCGGCCTACCCGCCGTCGACGAGTTCCTGAGCCGCCTTGCCACCATGCTGCCCGCCCGAGCCGTCGAGGCGTCATGAGCACCGCGCAGGAATGGGAGGACAGCTACCGCGACCGGGACGCCGCCGAGTTCGCCCACCTCGCCGACGGCAACGCCCGACAAGCCCGCAAACGGGTCTCCGCCGACGCCGTCATCCGCGACGAAGCCGGACGTCTGCTGCTGGTGGACCCGACCTACAAACCCGACTGGGACCTGCCCGGCGGCATGGCCGAAGCCAACGAACCACCCCGCGACGCCCTCCGCCGCGAACTCAAAGAAGAACTCGACCTCGACCTACCCGTCGGCCCCCTACTGTGCGTGGACTGGGTCTCCCCACACGGACCCTGGGACGACCTGTTGGCCTTCGTCTTCGACGGCGGCACCCTGCCCGCCGACAGAGCCCACGCACTCCATCCCATCGACCCAGAACTCGCCGCCGTCCGTTTCTGCCCACCGAACGAAGCCGCGCGGCTCCTGCGGCCCTACGTCTGGCGCCGCACCCAAGCCGCCCTCATCGCACTCGAACGCGGCACGGCCACCTACCTCCACGACGGCCACGCCTAACCTGGGCTATGCAACCCACCAGCCCAGCGACGGGACGGCCGCGTGCCGCGCAGGTCCCGGAGCCGGACCGCAAGGCCCATCGGGCAGCGACCGCTAGCGCGGATGGAAGGCCCGGTGCGGGGGTCGACACCGTCCAGACGGCGTGAAACGCGCCGCGGCTTCCACCGTGTGCGCGCTGTAGTCGGACGCGAACCTCTGTCGCGCAGCTCCACCTTGCAGACGCTGCGGGCGCCGTCGATCAGCTCACCACACAGCTGCGTCAAGATCAGTTCCATCCCACTCCTCGATATACCGGCGCACGAACAGATCACCAACGGCTCGCCGATCTCCACGAACGAGTCCGAGGTGCGGCTGGCCTCGGCCATCGCCCGCCACAACCAGCAGCTCGCCCGTCCCGGCCTCGCGCGAGAACGGTCCAGGCGGACCTATTCCGACCCGGCACCGGTCGCTAACACGGTGTCACAATCTGTCTCAGTATCCGCATTGCCGTGATCCACGCTGGGGCGAACGGCGTGAGGCCGGACGTCGCCGTGGAGGTTTGGAAGCGTCCCATGAGCCAGGGAACCGTCGGTGCTGGCCCTCGGCTGGTGTACTTCACCGGTCACAGGAACGGCCCCGCCGGCACGTCCGCCCGCGAAGCACTGATGATCATTACGCCTCAGTTTCTCGGACACGAGGCCCGCTCGTCGAGGATCCTGGAGCAGTACCCGGATCGGGCCGGACTCGACGTGACGGTGTACGGGCTGGTGGAGTCGCGGGAGATCCTTGTGGTCGGGCAGAACCGGCTCGCCGACCAGCTGCGGGAGGTCCTGCGCGCCGGCGAAGTCCCGGGGTGGCGGCTGCGGGAACTGCCCGCCGAGCAGACACCCGTCCACGCGCTGTACGCACGGCTGTCGGCACGCGCGGCCAACCTCTTGCAGAAAGGTTCGTTCGTGTCGGCGCAGGAGATCGCCGCTGTTCCCGACGAGGTCCTTCTTGAGATCCGGGGGTTGGGCTCGGGTGCGCTCGCCGAGATCCGCTCCGCGCTCGCCGACCCGTCGCTGCACGAGTTCACCGTCGTTCTCACCTCACCCACCGACGACCCGGCCGGCCAGGATGATCCCGATTCTGCGGGGGACGGCTTCGCAGCGCGGCTGCGGCCCGAGCTGCGGTATCGCTACCGTGACTTCCTCCGCGGCCTGGCCGCCGCCGACCTCTCGCCCGCGTCGCTGGAT